>CP145874.1:367500-452500 GCA_041942055.1 Candidatus Dasytiphilus stammeri
ATCACTGGTGTTCGGGTTGTCACGCCAGTGGCATTGCCCGGTAGCTAAATGCGGAAGAGATAAGTGCTGACAGCATATAAGCGCGAAACTTGCCTCAAGATTAATCTTCCCTGAGACTTAGTAGTAAGTTTACTGAAGGGACGTTGAAGATTACAACGTTGATAGGCTGGATGTGTAAGCGTAGTGATACGTTGAGCTAACCAGTACTAATGACCCGAGAGGCTTAACCTCATAACACCAGAAATGTTCTCTTTAATATAAAATGAATAAAAAAGCCAGACAACTTAAGCGCGATGGTACCACCTGATAACCATTCCGAACTCAGTAGTGAAACGTCGTAGCGCCTAGGGTAGTACGAAAGTTTTTTCGTGTGAGAGCAGGTAGCTGTCTGGCAATATTAATTTTTATCTAAATAAAATTTCTAAAAATAGAGAGTAGTAATAATAGACATAGAAAAAAGAAGGAATAAATAACGAAGGTGCGGTAGTTCAGTTTGGTTAGAATACCGGCCTGTCACGCCGGGGGTCGCGGGTTCAAATTCCGTCCGCCACCACCATTTCTTCTATTTATTCAAATTATTCACAGCAGCTTGTAAAGCCAAAATATAACCATTACTACCAAAGCCACATATAATTCCAGATGAAATGTCTGAAAAATAAGAATGATGACGAAATTTTTCTCTTTTGTATATATTAGATAAATGTACTTCGATAAATGGAATTCTTACGCTTAACAGCGCATCACGTAAGGAAATACTAGTATGAGTAAACCCAGCAGGATTTATTATAATATAATCCACTGGATTACTTATGATTGCATGAATTCTTTCAATTAATTCATGTTCTGCATTGGATTGAAAATGCTCAATACACACATTTAATTTTTTAGCATATAAAAATAATTTTTCTATTATTTCTTTTAAGGTTTCTTTTCCATATTTCTCCGGCTCACGTAATCCTAATATATTAATATTAGGACCATTAAGAAAGAGAATATGGAATTTTGACATAATTTTTCCTAAAAATAATTTGTTTTAAGGATGTAATAAATAATTGAAATAATAAATACGTACACCATTAATAAACATTTGTATTGCTAACATTATTAATATTAATCCCATCATACGTTCTAGTGCATTTAAACCTTTTTGTCCTAATAATTTTATAAATATTCCTGATGATAATAAGACCACTGCATTTGCTGCCCATGCTATTATTAAAGCAATAATCATATAAATCATTTTATGTTGATATTCATGTGATAATGTTATTATGGTTGCTAATAATGTTGGACCAGCAACTAAAGGAATAGCTAAGGGCACTAAAAATGGTTCTTGACCCGGTGATACACAATACATTCCCGTATCATTAGATGATGGAAATATCATTTTTATAGCAATTAATAACAAAACGATTCCTCCCGCAATTGATACAACTTCTGTCTTCAAGTTTAAAAAATGTAAAAATTTTTCTCCTACAAATAAAAATAATAACATAACTATCAGGGCAAGGATCATTTCACGTACTATTATTGTATACTGTCTTTTTTTTTCTAATGGTTTTAATATCAACATGAAAATTGGTAAATTTCCTAAGGGATCCATTATTAGGAATAATAACATTGTGGTTGAAATTATTTCAGTCATAATTTGGTTTACTCCTTGCTACTGAACTTGCAATTTTTAAAATAGGATATAAAATAGATAAATACTTATTGCTCATTTTTATCCTTAATCATTCACGTTCAATAAATTGTTAAATTTTTTTTATTATTTGTCAACCATTCAGAAATTCTCCGCAGTTGTTTTTTATTCAGCCATAATGCCAATTTAGTACGACGCCAAATTGCATCTTGCACTTCATATACCCATTCTTTCTCCACTAAATAACGTAGTTCAGCTTCATAGAAATTTTGACCAAAATGTTCTCCTAAATCTGATAGTTGGTTTTTATCTTTAAGAATAAGTTCGCTATTGCTACCATAAGTATACGCATATCTTTGTGCAAGTGATTGATCAATGAAATTATAACGTTCATACAAATTAGAAGCATAATTTTGTATTGTACCTATAAAATTTCCACCTGGAAGAACATTATTCTTAGTCCATGCCGGCTTAGCATCAGGATAATATTTAGCTAACCGATTTAACGCTTCCTCAGCTAGTTTTCGATAAGTAGTAAGCTTTCCACCAAAAACCGATAGTAAAGGTGTACTACCATTCAGATCCTGAATATCTAAATTATATTGACGCGTAATAGTTTGTGGTGAATTAGATTTATCATCATACAATGGACGTACTCCACAATAAGAGTATATAACATCTCCTTTAAGTAATTTTTTTTTAAAAAACTTATTACAAACCTCAAGTAAATAGATAACTTCTTCATCAGAAATTACTGCATGATGTGGATCACCCTGATATTCTACTTCTGTAGTACCAATTATAGAAAACTGTTCCATCCACGGAATAACAAATACTACTCGATGATCTTCACTTTGTAATATATAAGCATATTTTTCTGAATGAATCTTTGGTAAAATAATATGGCTACCCTTAATTAATCGCACTTTATAGAAATAAGGAAGATGTAATACTTTATCAAATACTATATTTACCCAAGGACCAGTGGCATTAACTAATCCTTTAGATCTCCATGTAATTGATTGACCATTATCAATATTCTTACCTGTTACATACCATAATGCATTTTCACGTCGCGCTTCAATTACACGAAAACGCGTACGTACTTCACTACCTTGTCTAATAACTTCTTGTGCATTTAAAACAACTAAACGAGCATCATCTACCCAACAATCAGAATATTCAAATCCATGTAAAAAAGAAGATTTTAATACCGAATCTGAAGAAGCAAAGCGTATACTTTTACTTGAAGGTAAAGTCACACGCTGGCTTAAATGATCATATATAAATAATCCAACACGAATGATCCAAGCCGGACGCAAATGCGGACAATGTGGCATACGAAAACGCATAGGTACAATAATATGAGGAGCAGTTTTTAATAATATTTCACGTTCAGCTAGCGCATTACTAACCAGACGAAACTCATAATTTTCTAAATAACGTAATCCTCCATGAATTAATTTAGAACTAGCTGAAGATGTAGCGCAAGCTAAATCATTAGCTTCTAACATCACTACAGATAATCCTCGTCCAGCAGCATCAGCAGCAATTCCAGCTCCATTAATTCCACCCCCAATAACAATTAAATCTTTTAAGTTTTCGATTTCCATATCTTAATCCCATTCTTTTTTTGGATATTCCTTTAGTTTGAAAATTAATTGAGTAGAGTTATAGATTTAAGATTCCTAAAAATATGAGTGCATACTATGTTGATGTTCAGTAATATCATTTACTCCTAAAATTTCTTTTGGAAAACAATTTAATAGTTCTTTTTCCAGATATTCTTTAAGAGTTAAATTGACCATTGAACAACCATTACAACCTCCACTAAACTTTAAAATAGCATAACCTTCATTAGTAATTTTTATAAGCTTAACTGAACCTCCATGACTAGCTAGTTGTGGATTAATTTTTTGTTGTAAAAAAATTTCTACACGTTCTGTTAATGATAAGTTATCTCCCATAGTGTAAGGTTTTTTAACCTTAGGTGCATTTAATATCAATTGTGATCCTAATTCATCAGATATTAAATCTATTTTAGCATCCTCTAACCAAGGAGCGGTTTGTAGATCAATATAAGCATAAAAATGATTAAATTTTAATTTGATATCACTAGAAGAGATTGTTTCTGGGGGACAATACGATACTCCACATTGAGCCTGATAAGTACCAGGATTAATTACAAAAATCCGAATTTGTGTACCAGATTTTTGATCTTGCAATAATTGTTTAAAATGTTCTTGTGCTCTAGCTGTAATATTGATATGGATCATAGATAATATTATTATTGATAAGTAAATTGCGATAATTGGTATACTATATTATAACATGGTTGCTTTTTAGAACAACCTTTTGCATGACATGTTATTGAACAATAATCATTTATTGGAAGTAGTATTTTAGTTATTCTTCCCATTATAACTAACCTATCTAATATAGCTTCAACCAAACGTACTCGACAAGACAGTTGTAAACTGAGTTGGTATGCATCTGCACGACCTAATAAAGATAGTTTATTATATATATCCATCACACTAACCATGAAATATATCCTATTAATTATTATAATTAGTTAAGTGAAATTTTAAGATACTAATAATTAGTAGTAATATAACGTAGTAAAAAAATAATAAATACATTAAGCAATAATATTACTTTAATAATAATTAAACTATAAAACCAATGTTGAGTAAATGTGGCAATTTGATAAAATAAAGTTGCTAAAGACCAAGCTAAATTCAATCCCCAAAATATAGAAAATAACATCCAGCTACGATTAGTCTCACGTGAAATAGCACCCATAACGGATGCACAAGGTATATAAAGAAGTACAAAAATTAAATAGCTATAAGCGGCTGTGTTAGTAGAAAATCTACTCTTCATCACACCAATAGTATTATAACTTAACTGCTCTTCACCTTGAATTACTTTAAGAGGATTAGAAAATCCCCTAAAGGAAAAAGTTTTTGTCAATTCTTGACTGGTTTTATAAAATGCTTGCCACAATTCATTCTGAAAATTAAATGTAGCAGGGTCCCAATCGTTTTTTAAAATAGTTTCAGCAGTATAGAGAGTATTTAAGGTACTTATTATTACTTCTTTTGCAATTGTTCCAGCTAATAATCCTACAATAGCTTGCCAATTATTAGTACTAATTCCCATAGGAATTAGTACTCTTGTCATTTTATGACTAACTGTTGCTAAAGCTGATTCATTAACATTTTTTACTAATTTTCCATCAAAGGAAAAGCTATTAAAAGCACTTATAATCATACTTGCAATAATAATTACTTTACCAGCTTTATATAAAAAATCTTTAAGACGTTGCCAAGTTTGTATCAAAAGAGTTTTAATATGAGGAAAATGATAGATTGGCAATTCCATTACAAATGGAACGTATTCTCCATACATAATTGTATATTTCAATATGATTCCAGTGAAAATAGCGGTTAATATACCTAATATATAAAGGCTAAAAACCACTAAAGTTGCATTTTTACCAAAAAATGCCGATCCAAAAACCGTAAAAATAGTTAATCTAGCACTACAAGAAATAAATGGTATCATCATAATAGTAATGATTCTTTCTCGTGGTGTATTAAGAGTACGAGTACTAATTACCGAAGGAACATTACATCCAAAACCTATGAGAAGAGGTATAAACGATTTTCCAGGAAGACCTAAGATTTGCATTAATCGATCCATAATAAATGCGACTCTTGCCATATAACCAGATTCTTCTAGAATACTGATAAATAAATACATAATAGTAATCTGCGGAATAAGAGGGAATATAGTATTAATTCCTCCCCCTATACCTTGAGTTATAAATAAGGTAATTTCATAAGGCCAATTAAAGGTATATCCTAACCATTGGATTCCATGAATCAATAATGTAGTTGATCCAATCTCAAATAATGGTTGTAACGCACCTCCTACATTAATTGCAAAAAAAAACATTAGGTACACTACAAATAAGAAAATTGGTATAGCTAACCATCTATTCAGTATGATACTATCAATTTTCTGGGAGAAAGATGAGCGGATTTTATGATAAGATTCTGATTTTTGAATTGAAGTAGTAATTTTATCTATTAGTTGATAACGAGAATTTACAATTAGTAAAGCAGCATCATTTTTACTTTCATGCAATTCTTGCTGAATAGTGGGTAAAATACTTGCTATTTTTGGCAGGTTCCCAATAATACGATAATCACCTTCTAATATTTGTATAGCTAACCATTGACGTCGTTGATAACTATAATTAATTGGCATTAATTCGATTAGTTTTTTAATATATGGTGATATTATTTCAGGCCACTCAATATAAAATGATGCAGGAGTCAGAGGATGACGATCTATTTCAATTTTTAATTGATCAATACCTTTACCTAATTTTGAAATTAGTGGTACAACGGGACACCCTAAAATTACAGATAATGCTTTAATATCTATTTTTAAATGGTTATTTTTTACTATATCTAGCATATTTAAGGCTATTATACATGGAACACCTAGTTCTAATATCTGTAATGTCAAATAAAGATCACGCTCCATATTGTTAGCATCAATTACATTAATAATGAGATCGGCATTACCATGCATTATATACTCACCAACTATTTGCTCATCTATGGATGTATGATAAGAGACTGCAGTTAAAGAGTACGTTCCAGGTAAATCAACCACATAAATATTATTATGAAGCAATGTAGTAAACCTTCCTTCTTTGCGTTCTACAGTTACACCCGGCCAATTACCAACTCGTTGATGAGATCCAGTCAGTTGATTAAAAATAGTGGTTTTACCAGAATTGGGATTTCCTACTAATCCTATAGTAATAGGAGTTGATTTCATTTCATCATTTCCAGCTGGAAGTATGTTAATAAATCTTTTTTACGTAATAAAATAGTCAAATGACGTGTCTCAATTTGTATGGGATCTCCTAGTGGAGCTATACGTATAATCTTAAAAATAGAACCAGGCAACATACCAAGAGTCAGTAATCTATGACGATAAAAAATGTTGATTTTGGGTGAAAAACCTACAATTTGGTAATTTTGATGTGGAACTAATTGCATATTCTTCTTTTTAATAAGGTCACTTAATATTTAAATAATCTTAAAGGGAATAATTCTTAATTGCAATAAGGTTTTATTTTACATCATTAGATTTTATGATGGCAAAATCGGACCTGAATTCATTAATTTTAAACCTATTGTGGTATCAGTGTATTTATCAAAATTTTTAATAAATTTATTCGCTAAGTTTATAGCGGTTTTTTCCCATAGATTTGGATCAGAATAAGTCTTTCTAGGATCTAAAAGGTTTCTATCAATCGTAGGTAATGAAATTGGTACCGAAAGATTAAATATAGGTAAAGAAAAAGTTTCTACAGATGTTAAAACATCATTTAAAATTAAATCGATAATAGCACGAGTATGTTTAATAGAAATACGATCCCCTCGACCATTCCATCCAGTATTTACTAGAAATATTTCTGCATTAACCGCTTGTATATATTTTAATAAAACTGTTGCATAATAAACTGGATGTAGCATTAAAAATGCTGCGCCAAAACAAGCCGAAAAAGTAGGAACCGGATTATTTATACCTTGTTCAGTACCTGTAATTTTAGCTGTAAATCCAGATAAAAAATAATATTGTGTTTGTTCATATGTGAGTTTAGAAACGGGCGGAAAAACACCAAAAGCGTCTGCAGTTAAAAAAATAACTTTTTTTGCATGTCCGGCTTTAGATCGGGTTTTCACAATGTTTCTTATATGATTAATTGGATATGAAACGCGACCATTTTCTGTTTTGCTACTATCATTAAAATTGACTGATCCGTCGGTATGTACAAAAACATTTTCTAATAACGCATTACGACGTATAGCATAATAAATATCAGGTTCTTGTTCTTTTGAGAGATTCAGGGTTTTAGCATAACATCCCCCTTCTAAGTTAAAGATTCCGTCGTCATTCCATCCATGCTCATCATCACCTATTAATTGGCGTTTGGGATCTGCAGAAAGTGTAGTTTTACCAGTACCAGATAATCCGAAGAAAATAGCTACATCACCTTTTTTTCCTACATTAGCTGAACAATGCATTGAAGCAATACCCTTCAAAGGAAGTAAGTAATTCATAATAGAGAAAATTCCCTTTTTCATTTCTCCTCCATACCAAGTACCCCCGATAATTTGTAGATTTTCATTAAGATTAAAAGCAATAAAATTTTCTGAATTTAACCCCTGTTTTTCCCACAGTGGATTAGTACATTTGGCTGCATTCATCACGATAAAGTCGGGTTGAAAAACTTCTAACTCGGTGTCAAGAGGTCGGATAAACATATTTGTTACAAAATGTGCTTGCCACGCTACTTCAGTCAAAAAACGAACTGCCAAACGATTCTTTGGATCCGCTCCACACCAAGCGTCAACAACAAACAATCTTTTACCTGAAAGATGTTGAGTTACTAAAGATTTAAGATATAACCAAATTTCAGAAGATATGGGATGGTTATCACTATCTCCTTGATCCGACCACCATAGATGATTAGTGGTATCATCACGAACAATATATTTATCTTTGGGAGATCTTCCGGTAAAAATCCCCGTATCAACTGCAATTGCATCAAATTTAGTTAGAGTTGCACGTTCGAAACCAATTAAATTAGGTTTAGTTTCTTCCATGTATAAAGTGGCATAGGAGGGATTATAAATAATTTCAATTATATTAGTAATATTATAACTAATTATATCTTGTTTTATTAAATGTATGTGATCTTTCATTGTTGTATGCCATTTTAAAATCAGTAATTGTAATGAAGAGTTAACACTATTAAATACTAATTACAAATAAATGATATATAATCTTCTTTAAAAATGTTTATTTATAGTAATATTATTGTTTTCTTAAATAAGAGAAGGGATTACTATATTATCTTCAATAATAAAATTAGTACTTTTCTTTTCGATTCCTAAAGTATCAATGTAAACACTAAAAAAAATGGTAGAAAAACGTAATATTTTTTTAATTGGACCAATGGGAGCTGGAAAAAGTACTATTGGACGACAATTAGCTCAACAACTTAATATGCAATTTTTTGATTCTGATCAAGAAATTGAACGACGTACGGGAGCAGATATCAGTTGGGTATTTGATGTAGAAGGTGAAGAAGGTTTTCGTATACGTGAAGAAAAAATTCTTTCTGAACTTACCGAAAAACAAGGGATTGTGTTAGCTACAGGAGGTGGATCGGTGAAATCACGTGAAATACGTAATCGCTTATCTGCTCGAGGTATAGTGGTATATCTTAAAACCACTATAGACAACCAATTATCACGTACGCAACGTGATAAAAAACGTCCTTTGTTACGGTTACAAGAGTTTTCACCGGTTAAAATCTTACAAAAACTTGCATCAGAACGTAATCCTTTATACGAAGAAATAGCTGATATTACCATTTGTACCGACAATCAAAACGCTAAAGTGGTTGCAAATAAAATCCTGTTCATGCTTAATAAACAAAATTAATATAGATAAAAGTAGATTTATTAAACCCAATAGAAGGTACTTCGCCACGATGGAAAGGATTATAGTTAAATTAAATGAACGTAGTTATCCTATTACTATTGCTGCTGGATTATTAAAACAATCTACTTATTTTTGGCCATTAAAGGCTGGAGAGCCAGCAATGATAATCACTAATAAAACCATAGCTGCTCTTTATCTTAAAGAGTTAGTACAAATGTTGAAAAAGGCTGGAATTATTGCTGATTATATTATTTTACCTGATGGAGAAGAATATAAAAATATTTCATTATTAAATGAATTATATACTTCTTTAATAGAACAATCACATGGTCGTGATACAACTTTAATTGCGTTAGGAGGGGGTGTGATTGGAGATATTACTGGTTTCGCGGCTGCCAGTTATCATCGAGGAGTTCGTTTAATTCAAGTTCCAACTACACTACTTGCACAGGTAGATTCCTCAGTAGGAGGAAAAACCGCTATTAATCATCCTTTAGCTAAAAATATGATTGGAGCTTTTTATCAACCTGTATCAGTTATTATAGATCTAGATTGTTTAAACACTTTACCTAAACGACAATTAGTCTGTGGAATGGCAGAAGTAATAAAATATGGAATTGCTTTAGATAAGAGTTTCTTTGATTGGTTAGAGAATAACATTGATCATTTGCTATCTATTGAACGGAATACTATTTCAAGGTGTATACGTTATTGTTGTGAATTAAAAGCTAAAATAGTAACTACTGATGAACGAGAAAGCAATTTGCGAGCTTTATTAAATTTAGGTCATACTTATGCTCACGCTATTGAAACCGAAATGGGGTATGGTAAGTTGCTTCATGGAGAGGCAGTTGCGATTGGGTTAGTATTAGCTTCTCGTACTGCAGAAATTATGGGTAACTTAAAAAGGGATGAAACTAACCGTATCATAAGATTATTACAACATTCTGGTTTACCAGTATGTGTTCCATCTAATTTAGAACCGAAAAAGATTTTGAGGCATATGTTGCATGATAAAAAAGTACTTGATGGTAAATTGCGATTAATTTTACCCTTGGCCTTAGGAAAATCTGAAATTTGCTCTAATGTACCAGAAAATATCATTATCTCAGTTCTTAAAAATAGTACTAATTTTTAAATTAAAATCAATGAAACGTTTTTTACTAGCATCTTCAATTTTGTCCGCTAATTTTGCTAAATTAGGTGAGGAGATTACTAATGTATTAGCAGCTGGGACTAATCTTATTCATTTAGATGTAATGGATAATCATTATGTTCCTAATTTAACTATAGGTCCAATAATATTGAAATCACTTATAAAAGAGGGATTTAATGCATCTTTATTTGAGGTTCATTTAATGGTAAAACCTGTTGATGATCTAATCAAAGAATTTGCTAAACTAGGTGTTAGTAGTATTACTTTTCATCCTGAAACTTCAGAAGATATCGAGAAATCTATTGAGTTTATCAAAACATATGGATGTAAAGCAGGTTTAGTATTAAATCCTAGTACTCCACTAAGTTTGATTGAAAAATTTTTTAATAAAATTGATGTTATTTTATTGATGTCTGTTAAACCAGGCTTTGGGGGACAATGTTTTATTCCTAGCACTTTATTAAAAATAAAAACTCTGCGTCGTATTATTGATGATAATGCTTATAATATTTATTTAGAAGTAGATGGAGGAATTAAAATCAATAATATTTGCGATATTGCCAGAGCGGGTGCAGATATCTTTGTAATAGGTTCAGCTATATTTAATCAATTAGATTATAATAAAATTATCAATTTTATACAGAATGAATTAAAAAAATGTCAAAAAATTTTTTAATATTTAATAATGAAAAAAAAAATTGTATTTAGTGGAACACAACCTTCAGGCGAATTAACTATTGGAAATTATATAGGTGCATTACGTCAATGGGTAAAATTGCAGGATCAATTCCAATGTATATATAGTATAGTTGATTTACATGCTATTACAGTTCGTCAAAAATCATCACAATTATTGCGTAAAGCAATCTTTGATACCTTAGCCTTATATCTAGCTTGCGGATTAGAACCAGAAAAATGTATTATTTTTGTACAATCACATGTTCCTGAACATACTCAGCTTAATTGGATTCTAAATTGTTATGCTTATTTAGGTGAATTAAAACGAATGAGACAATTACAAAAAACAATCTTACTTTCTAGTAATATTAATGTTGGATTATTTGATTATCCGGTATTAATGGCTGCAGATATTTTATTGTATCAAACTCAGTACGTACCTGTCGGTGAAGACCAAAGACAACATTTAGAATTATGTAGAGATATTGCTCATCGTTTTAATGCTTTATATGGTCATATCTTCAATATCCCGGAACCTTTAATATCCGCATCCGGTGCAAAAATTATGTCTCTATTACAACCTCATAAAAAAATGTCCAAATCTGATAATAATCCTAATAATGTTATTACGATGCTAGAATCACCTAAGTCAATTTTAAAAAAAATTAAGCGTGCTGTCACTGATTCAGATCAACCCCCTATAATATATTATGATATTAATCAAAAACCTGGAATCTCTAATTTACTAAATATTTTATCTGCAATAACAAATCAATCTATGATTGAATTAGAACAAGAATTTTCTACAAAAATGTATAGTGATCTTAAGCTGGCTGTAGTAGATGCTATTTCTAGAATGATAATTGATGTTCAAGAAAAATATTATCAATATCGTAATGATGAATTATATCTTAATCAAATAATGATTGATGGTGCTGTGAAAGCTCGATCTTATGCTAAAAAAACGTTGAATAAAGTATATGAAGCAATTGGTTTGATTGTTTACTAATAGTTACATAATTATTAAGTAGAAAACACTAACTAAATTTGGGTAGTTCATTTGATCAGAATTCACTAAAGGTTCAAGAATAATTAATATTCGTTTAAAACTTAATGATACTCTCTTAAGATAGAATTTTTTGGTTGAAAAGATTAACCAAAATTAAATAAGATTAAGGAGAATATGTTTTATATGTCGGATTTTTTAAGATTACAACCAATATCGTTAATAAATGGTACTATAAATTTACCGGGATCTAAAAGCATATCTAACCGTGCATTACTTATAGCCGCTCAAGCAAATGGTATAACCATGTTAAAAAATCTGCTGGACAGTGATGATGTCAGATATATGCTGAAAGCATTACGTAAACTAGGTATAAAATATGAACTATCTAAAGAAAATACTAATTGTAAAATATTCGGGTGTGGAGGTCCGCTATATATAAAACCTAATAATTTAGAACTTTTCTTGGGAAATGCTGGTACAGCTATGCGTCCGCTTACTGCTGCGCTTAGTTTAACTTCTAATGATGTAGTTTTAACTGGTGAAACACGTATGAAAGAACGTCCAATAGGAGATTTAGTAGAATCATTACGTCAGGGTGGTGCCAGTATTGACTATTTAGAACGCGAACATTATCCTCCACTTCGTTCACGAGGAGGTTTTATAGGTGGAAAAATCATCCTAGATGGTAGCTGTTCCAGTCAGTTTCTAAGTGCTGTCTTAATGGCTGCACCATTAGCACCCAATGATACACAGATTCTAATAAAAGGAAAATTAATCTCACGTCCATATATTGATATTACATTGCATTTGCTACGTGATTTTGGAATTAATATTGAAAATAAAAGCTATCGTGAGTTTCAGATCAATGGAAATCAAAAATATCATTCTCCCGGAACTTATATAGTAGAGGGAGACGCTTCTTCAGCATCATATTTTTTAGCAGCTGCGGCTATTAAAGGTGGAACTGTACATGTTACCGGTATTGGACGCAATAGTATACAAGGAGATATTTATTTTGCTAATATACTTGAAAACATGGGAGCAGAAATTCAATGGAGTACTAATGAAATTAGCTGTAAACGTGGTAGTAATCTTAGAGCAATTGATTTAGATATGAATACGATGCCAGATGTTGCTATGACATTAGCAACCATGTGTATATTTGCTAAAGGTACTACTATATTACGTAATATTTATAGTTGGCGTCTTAAGGAAACGGATCGCTTGAAAGCGATGAGTACAGAATTACGTAAAATCGGAGCACACGTAATCGAAGGAAAGGATTATATCTGTATTACGCCTCCAAAAAAAATTACTACTTCTAAAATTGAGACTTATAATGATCATCGTATGGCAATGTGTTTTTCGCTGGTTGCACTTTCTTCAGTACCCATAACCCTTCTAAATCCTAGTTGTGTAAATAAAACCTATCCTAAATATTTTAGTCACCTACAACATATTAGTCATTACTAATAAATTCTTCTTCTTTGGTGGTGAGATTTCATGAATTTAAAAGTTCCAGTAATTACCATTGATGGTCCCGGAGGAGTAGGAAAAGGAACTATTGGTTATTTACTTTCTAAAAAATTACAATGGCATTATTTAAACTCAGGTGTAATTTATCGAGTACTTGCTTTTTCAGCACTTCATCATAAAATATCAGTAACAGCTGAAAACAAATTAGTATCTATAGCAATGAATTTGGATCTCCATTTATCTATGGAAAAGGATGTATCGGAAATAATTTTTGAAAATATAAATATTTCCAATATGATTTATATGGAATCGGTAGGTGAATTTGCTTCACAAATTGCGATCTTACCAAAGGTTAGAAAAGCTTTATTATATAAATTACGTGCATTGCGATCGTTACCGGGATTAATTGCTGAGGGGAGGGATATGGGAACAATAGTATTTCCTGATGCCATGGTAAAATTTTTTTTAGATGCTAGCGTTGAAGAACGCTCACGTCGACGAATGTTACAGTTGCAGAAAAAAGGCTTTAATGTTAAATTTGAAGAATTACTTTCTCAACTAAAAAAGCGAGATGAGCGTGATAGTAACAGAAAAACAGCATCCTTAAAACCAGCTGAAGATGCTCTGATAATAGACTCAACTAAGCTTAGGACTGAACAGGTTTTTGAAAAAGTTTTAAAACATGTACTTTTACAAATTGATGTTCATAAAGAATTATATTCGGATTGATTATGGACAATAAACCTAATTCCTCCTAATCCGATGTTAAACCATCCCATCTTGATTTTAGATGGATATTATATTAATAATTTAAAATTTCTAAAGAAATTACAATATGACTGAATCTTTTGCTCAACTTTTCGAAGAGTCCCTAAAAGAAATAAAAATTCGTCCCGGTTCTATTATTACTGGCAAAGTTATTGCTATTGATAAAGATATAGTTTGGGTTGATGCTGGGTTAAAATCCGAGTCTCCTATCCCAATTCAACAGTTTAAAAATGCTAATGGAGAACTGGAAATCAAGGAAGGTAATAAAATAGATGTTGCTTTAGAAGCAGTAGAAGACGGTTTTGGAAAAACCTTACTATCGCGGGAAAAAGCTAAACGCTATGAAGCATGGTTAAAATTGGAAGAAGCTCACGAAAAAGCTGCAACTGTTCTGGGTATTATTAATGGTAAGGTTAAAGGTGGTTTTACTGTAGATTTACAAGGAGTTAGAGCTTTTCTTCCAGGTTCTTTAGTAGATATGCGTCCAGTCCGTGATACTTTACCTTTAGAAGGAAAAGAATTAGAATTCAAAGTAATAAAATTAGATCAAAAACGCAACAATGTAGTAGTATCACGTCGTGCAGTTATTGAATCCGAAAACAGTGCCGAACGAGAACAATTATTAGAAAATCTACAAGAAGGAACCACTGCCAAGGGAATTATAAAAAATCTTACTGACTATGGAGCATTTGTAGATTTAGGTGGTATTGATGGTTTATTGCACATTACTGATATTGCATGGAAAAGAGTCAAGCATCCTAGCGAAATTGTTAAAGTAGGAGATGAAATTACTGTTAAGGTATTAAAATTTGATCGCGAAAAAATGCGTGTATCTCTAGGATTAAAACAACTTGGAGAAGATCCATGGATTTCAATAACTAAACGTTATCCTGAAAGTACTCGTATAGAAGGACGAGTAACTAACCTTGCTGATTACGGTTTTTTTGTTGAAATTGAAGAGGGTGTAGAAGGATTAGTACATGTTTCAGAAATCGATTGGACTAATAAAAATATTCATCCTTCTAAAGTAGTTAAAGTAAATGATAGAGTGGAAGTAATGGTCTTAGATATCGATGAAATACGTCGTCGCATATCTTTAGGTCTAAAACAGTGTAAAATTAATCCATGGCAAGCATTTGCAGAAACTTATCACAAAGGTGATCAAGTTAAAGGTAGAATTAAATCAATTACAGATTTTGGTATCTTCATTGGATTAAATGGTAATATTGATGGATTAGTACATCTTTCTGATATTTCTTGGAATATGACGGGAGAAGAAGCTGTTGGTAAATATAAAAAGGGTGATGAAATAACAACAATAGTTTTACAGGTAGATGCTGATCGTGAGCGCATTTCTCTTGGTATTAAACAACTTGGAGAAGATCCATTTAATCACTATATTTCTTTAAATAAAAAAGGAACCTTAGTTACAGGAAAAGTTACTCACCTTGATTTAAAAGGTGCGAGTATTCAATTAGCTGAGGGGGTTGAGGGTTATTTGCGTACTTCTGATGTCACTAGGAGAAACGTAGAAGATTTTCATCTTAATGAAGAAGTGGTAGGAAAGATTATTGGTGTTGATCGAAAGAATCGTTTAGTTCTTCTTTCTGCTGTGACAAGAAATAACTGTGAATATCAGGAATCCGCTTCTGCTGATAATGATAAATTTTCTAGTGCTATGGCTGAAGCCTTTAAAGCTGCCAAAGGTGAGTAAAGATAATAACTAATATTCATTCTTCAAGAGTAGGAAAGTAGTAGGCAATAAATACTACTAGTGAAGAAGATTATGATGGGTCGTGCAGGACTTGAACCTGCGACCAATTGATTAAAAGTCAACTGCTCTACCAAACTGAGCTAACGACCCTCAATAAAAAAGGGTGTATGTATGTAGGTGATGACGGATTCGAACCGCCGACCCCCTCCTTGTAAGGGAGGTGCTCTACCGCTTGAGCTAATCACCCATAAAAATTTAATAATTAATTGTGGAATTAATTATAGAGATACTTTAAAGTGAGTCAAACATTTTTAATAAAATTATTATATTTTTAGCAAAACAATGAAAGTTAAAACGCGCTTTGCACCTAGTCCAACGGGTTATCTACATTTGGGGAATATTCGTACTGCTCTTTATTCCTGGTTATTTGCTCATCACCATAGAGGAGAATTTATCTTACGTATTGAAGATACCGATCGTGAAAGGTCTAGTCAACCAGCTATTAATGCAATTATAGATAGTATGAAATGGTTGAAATTAGATTGGGATCAGGGTCCTTTCTACCAAACCACACGCATTACACGTTATAATGAAATAATTGAGGATATGTTAAAAACCGGAACTGCCTACAAATGCTATTGTACAAAAAATCGGTTGGAAAAATTACGAATGTCACAGATGGCAGAAGGAAAAAAACCGCGTTACGATGGTTTTTGTCGTGAATATTATTCTCATCACAAACATAATACTCCTTATGTAGTACGTTTTTGCAATCCTCTTCAAGGAATTAGTTGGTTTAAAGATGTTATCCGAGGGATTATTAGAGTAAATAATTGCGAACTTGATGATCTTATTATTCGTCGTTCTAATGGTTTACCTACATACAATTTTTGTGTAGCTATCGATGATTGGGATATGCAGATCACACATGTAATTCGTGGTGAAGATCATATTAGCAATACGCTACGTCAAATTAATATTTTAAAAGCTGTACACGCTCATATTCCGGATTATGCTCATGTTCCCATGATTTTAGATGAAAATGGAAAAAGACTGTCTAAACGTCAAGGTACACTTAGTATTATGCAATATCGTGAGAAGGGTTATTTACCCGAAGCACTACTGAATTATTTGGTAAGGTTGGGATGGTCCTGTGGAAATCAGGAAATTTTTACAATTGAAGAGATGAAATCTTTATTTAGTTTAGAAAAAGTAAGTAAGTCTGCTAGTACATTAAATATTAAGAAGCTTTTATGGTTAAATCACCACTATATCAAGACATTGCCAATAAATTATGTGGCTACTGAATTAAAATGGCATATTGATCATGAAAATATTGATACTAGTTCGGGACCCACTGTAATTCAGTTGGTAAAATTATTTCGTGAAAGATGTAAAACTTTAAAAGAAATAATAGTTTCTAGTCGCTATTTATATGAAGAGTTAAACATAAAAAATTATCAAGAGATTCATCCAAAATATATTAAAGTATTAGAAATGGTACGTAATAAATTATCAATTATTACTGATTGGACCGTGAATAATATATATGATGCTATCGAAAGTTCTGCTCAGGAATTAGATCTAAATCTTCGTGAAGTTAATATGTCATTGCGTATAGCTGTCATAGGATCTCAAACTTCACCGGCTATTGATATGGTTCTGCATGCAATGGAAAAAAAAACCGTTCTCACTCGTCTTGAAAAAACCTTGAAATGTTTAAGTGAATCAATTAAGGGGCTATAGCTCAATTGGTAGAGCACTTGCATGGCATGCAATAGGTCAGCGGTTCAAATCCGCTTAGCTCCACCACAACCTATTAGATAGAGAACAATCCGGTTACAGAAGCAGATAATATACTTACTAAAGTAGAGCTGTAAAGGAGTTTTAATCCAAATCTAGCAACAATATCTCCTTGTTGTTTATTTAATGCTTTTACACTTCCAGAAACGATACCGATAGAAGAAAAATTAGCAAACGAAACCAAAAATACTGATAATATTCCTACACTACGTGTAGACATTTGATCTCCTATTTTTGCTAGTGCGTGCATAGCTATAAATTCGTTACTAACTAACTTAGTAGCCATGATACTTCCAGCCTTAACAGCTTCATGATTTGGTATACCTATTAACCACGCAAAGGGTAAAAAAATATAACCTAGAATATATTGAAAGCTAATTCCAAATATACTAACAAAAATCATATTTAGAGCACTTATTAAAGAAATAAATCCAATCAACATTGCAGTTACAATGGAGGCTATTTTGAAACCAGTTAGAATATATTCGGCCAACATTTCAAAAAAGCTCGTATTATTATTCACCCAATTACTTTTGAGTACATCTTCCTCATTTGGTACTTGATATGGATTAATTAGTGATAAAATAATAAAAGAGCTAAACATATTAAGTACTAAAGCTGTAAGAATATATTTGGCTTGTAAATAGCTCATATACGAACCGAGGATTGATAGAGATACAGTAGACATAGCTGTTGCAGATAAAGTATATATTCTTTTAGGAGACAGTTTTCCGAGAATGGTTTTATAAGCAATAAAATTTTCTGATTGTCCAACGATTAAAGAATTAACTGCATTAAATGATTCTAACTTTCCCATACCATTAACTTTAGACAACATGGTACCAGTGATTTGGATAAAAAGAGGTAAAATACGAATATATTGTAGAATTCCAATTAGGCCTGAAATAAATATTATTGGACACATCACATTTAAGAAAAAAGATGCTAATCCATATTTTCTGACATCTCCAAACACAAAATCCGTACCTTCTGCGGCACATTTCATCAATGCAACAAAAAATTTTGCAACACTATTTATCACAATAGTGCCTATTTCTGATCCAATAAAAAACCATGCAATAAAAATTTCTATAATTAATAATTGTATGATAAAACGAATACGAATATTTTTGTGGTCATGGCTGGCTAGCAATGCTAGTAATACGATTATTAGGAATGAAAATAGAAAATGATAAATATGAGACATGTATGATGCTCCCAAACATGAGATTATATTTGCCATGGTATGATTGATTCTATCATTAAGATACAAACAACATATATTTTATTTTTCTTCATTCATAAATCGGATTAATGTTCCCTATAGGATTCGAACCTATAACTAGCCCTTAGGAGAGGCTTATTATATCCATTTTAACTAAAGGAACCAACAGTAAATAAAATACTCATCATTTTGACCGAACAGCGATGTTGATTATATGTTTGAAGCTATGTATATACGAATTATTCGATCGTTGTATAATAATGAATTTATAAAACCTCACGGTTTTTTAGATACTTATAGTAAGATTTTACCACGATTCCGTAATGCAGATAATAAAACCTTGTATAAAATTTGTCAGATTCTCCGCATTGATTTAATGGCCGATGTAGTTGCGATTACTAATACTAAACAGATATTAGCATATTCTGGTATAGGGAGGACATATTATTTTAATGATAGAAGTATCGGCTATATAACAGCTAAAGTACTACAATATGGCGCTATTATAATTCAAAATCATCTTCACCCATATGCGTTTCCACAAATTAATTTAGTAGTAATAATTCCAATATGGGAACAAGATTGTATTATAGGAACCTTGAAAGTTTGCTATAATAATTATTATCTTTCTCTAGGAGAAAGATATTTTGTAAAAAAGATATCCATTTTTTTATCCCAAATGATCTCTACTTATATTGAGATATCCCGTTTTAATGATTTGCGTATAATAACTCATAAAACCAAATTACAAGCTTTACAGAGAATGATTAATCCTCATTTTCTTTTTAATACGTTAAATACTATCTATTCATTAATAAGATTAAATCCAAAAATTGCCAGAAAGCTTACAATTAATTTATCATACTATTTACGTTATCATGTCGAAATAAACGGATATGAGCTTATAGATCTGAAAAAAGAGCTATGTTATATTAAAAATTATATAGCTATTGAAAAAATACGATTTGGTAAAAAACTTACCGTAATCTATAAAATAGATAAAGATATTGTGTGTTTTATTCCTAATTTGTTAATTCAACCATTAGTGGAAAATGCCATTAATCATGGTATTCAACGTAAAGGTACTACTATTATTCTTAGTATTAAAAAAACCATGAATAATAAAGTTATGGTATCAGTACGTGATACTGGATATGGCATTAGTGACGAAGTGATAGATAGAATAAAACGTAATGAAACTCCTCATTCTAATAACCGAATGGGATTATTAAATGTTCATCAACGTATTAAATTAATATATGGCAATGGATTACATGTTAGTAAACATAAACATTGGCCGGGAACTGAAATGTATTTTTTTATTAATAATTAAAATATCGTGAAAGCTATCATCGTTGAAGACGAAATTTCAGCTCAACAAGAATTAAATTGGCTAATACGTCAACATAGTAATATTATAATTGATAAAATTTTTGAGGATGGTCTAGAGGTATTAAAATATCTTCAACATAATAAAGTTGATGTGATTTTTATAGATATTCGTCTTCCTATTTTAGATGGAATGTTATTAGCTCAAAATATTAATAAGTTTTCCAACCGACCACTAATTGTATTTATTAGTGCTTATCAAGAATATGCTGTTGAAGCTTTTGAAATAGAAGCATTTGATTATATTCTTAAACCTTTGCAGGAAACACGTATTGCTATAATGTTACAAAAATTAGAAAATTTCTGGAAACAACAAGAAGAATTATTTCATAATAATAAATTCCATTTATATTCAAAATATCAAACTATGAATTTAATGAAAAATGAACGTTTTATTGTTACTAACATTAGTGATATCTGTTATGCAGAAGCTCATAAAAAAATGACGTTTATTTATACAATCTATGGTGGAGAATATATAATGCCTATTAGTATTAGGAATTTTTGTATGCAGTTACCCTTGAGGTATTTTTTTCGATGTCATCGTTCATATTGTGTTAATATGCGTCATATTTTAGAAATTGAACCCTGGTTTAATCATACTTATCTTTTGCAGCTTCGAGAACAAAAAATAAAAGTTCCGGTTAGTCGCAGTAGAGTAAAAGAATTTAGGCAACTCATGCGTCTTTAGAGGTATTTAGTTCTTTATCAAAAGCTCTTGATACTTTATCTATTTTATTATGAAATGATTAATTTATAATCTTTTTGTTATTATTATAAATCACAAAACATCTAACGTTGTATCTTCCAAATTATTATCCAATGTCTAATTTCCAAATAAAATTGTACATAGGCAATCTACAACAAGATTAACCAATCTAAATTTATCTAACTGTATTAATTAACTTCTATTTTTTAAAACATTTGATTCTGACGGAGATGATATGTATGTTTGGTCAAAATCCTGCACGAAAGAAAGCTCCTGACAGTGAAAAGCTATGGGTTGAGAAGATTTTTCGTACTATTCAGGGTGAAGGACCTTATACCGGTTGTCCTGCAACTTTTGTACGACTTTCCGGTTGTAATTTGAAGTGCTATTGGTGTGATACACAATTTGAATCATTTAAGTGGAATCTTAATTCCATAGATATTTTTCATAAAATTAGTAATTTGGATTCTCCCACTCCAAAATTAGTTGTGATTACTGGAGGAGAACCTTTTCGCCAAAATATCGTGCCACTAATAGATTATCTTATAGAAAATCAATTAAAAGTACAAATAGAAACCAATGGTACTATATATCGTCCCATTAAAATGAACAAAAGTTTGACAATAGTATGTAGTCCTAAAACACCAGAATTACATCCTCGAACGGTAGAAATAATAACTCATTATAAATATGTAATTGCACATGGAGAAATTGATGATAATGATGGGCTTCCAATTTATTGTACTCAATTTAAAGAAAAACCACTAAGGCTATTTCGACCTCCTCTAGGAAAACCTATATATGTCATGCCTAGAGATGATTATGATAAAGAAAGTAATCTTAAAAATATAAATACATGTATAAAAGTAGCGATGAAATATGGTCGAACATTAAATATTCAATTACATAAAGAACTTAATCTTCCATAATAATAAGGAAAATATTATGTCAAGCATGCAGGAATTTAAAAAAGCACGTCAAGCAGTCCTAGATATTTTAACCTATATAGGTGAGGATGTTACGAGACAAGGACTTATTAACACACCCGATCGATTTCTAAAATCTTTAAAAAATCAAACCGAAGGTTATTATAAAAATCCGTATTTAATTCTTGAAAAATTTTTTGAAGAAGTTGAAGGATACAATAATTTAGTACTTCTTCAAAATATTCATTTCGAGTCTACATGTGAACATCATCTTGCACCTATCGTAGGAAGTGCTGTGGTCGGATATCTACCGGATAAGAGAGTGGTTGGACTATCAAAACTAGCACGTGTTGTAGATGTGTTTTCTAAAAGATTACAGATTCAAGAAAGATTAACCTCTCAAATTGGACAAACACTTGATGAGGTTTTAAAACCTAAAGGAGTAGGTGTAATAATACGTGCTAGACATAATTGTTTATGTACACGTGGTGCTTATAAACCTAATGCATTTATGACAACTATTTATTTTTCTGGTCTTTTTGAACAAGATTTGATTAAAAAAGATGAATTCTACAAATCAGTATCTTTGCCTTGGGGGCATGGAGTACATTACTCTCAATAAGGAAAAATTATGTATAAAATCAATCGAAAAATAGAAATTGATGCTGGTCATAGAATTAAAGCACATACTTCCAAATGTCGTAATTTACACGGACATAGATATACAATTCTTGTGACTCTTTCATCAAAACAATTAATTATCGATGGATCTCAGACAGGAATGGTTATGGATTTTGGTTTTATAAAAGAGGTTATGAAGGAGTGTATTGATAGTAATTGTGATCATGCAATTATTGTAGACGCCGAAGACGAATACCTGGTAAAAATATTAGATATTGTTAATTCGGCACGTCAAGTAAAACAGTCTAAAACTGCTTCACTTATATATAATCCAGAAAATATGAAAATTTATCTGGTACCTTTTTCACCTACTGCAGAATACTTAGCAAAACATTGGTATGAAATATTATCATTAAAATTGTCTACTCAATTTGATCAAATAAATCAGTTGAGTGTTGACTCAGTTAGAGTTTATGAAACGCCTAATTGTTGGGCAGAATATCCTACAACGTACTTTAAGGAAATTTCAAATGTTCAAAAATAGCTATGTATTTGATGATGTATTACTAGTACCAAAACAAACGAATATTTCTAGTAGAAAAGAAATCAATATCAGTGTAAATTTAAATCGAATCGGACAGTTAAATATTCCTATTATATCAGCTAATACTCAATGGTGTACTGAATATTCTATGGCTAGTGAAATGGCTCGAATGGGAGGACTTGGAATCATCCATCGAATGTGTACCATTGAAGCACAAATTAATCATGTACGTTTAGTCAAATCTATTTTAAATATTAAATCTGAAAAAGATTTCTTGCCAACTTTGGACAATGATGGATATTTAAAAGTCGGTGCGGCGGTAGGAATCATTAGCGATTACTTTGATCGTGCTACACAATTAATTCAGGCGGGTGCTGATTTTCTGACTGTTGATGTAGCTCATGGTCATTCTACACAAGTCATTCGTGCAATTAAAAAGTTAAATAAGCATTTTCCAGAAATTCCTATCATTGCTGGAAATGTAGCCACACCGCAAGGAGTAATTGATTTAGCTCGTGCAGGTGCCAGCATAATAAAAGTTGGAATCGGACCAGGCAGTGTATGTACAACAAGATCGGTGACAGGAGCAGGAATTCCTCAACTAACAGCGATTATGGATTGCGTTGAGGCAGCAAAAGAATTAAATGTAAGTATTATTGCTGATGGAGGAATTAAAAGTTCCGGTGATATAGTTAAAGCCTTAGCCGCAGGTGCCTCATGCGTAATGCTAGGTAGAATGCTAGCAGGAACTACAGAAAGTGCGGCTCAATTAATAGAAATTGATGGAAAAAAATATAAAGCTACTAAAGGATTTGTAACCTTTGGTACTAAATTAGAACTTCAACGTTTACGTGGAGAAAAAATTAAAAAAGAAGAATATATTCGTTATGTTCCTGAAGGTGTGGAAGCTTGTTTCGAATATATTGGTCCTTTGCGCGAATATCTTTATCAATTAATAGGAGGAATTCAATCTGGTTTTAGCTATAGTGGAGCTATTAACTATAATGAACTTCGTAATAACCATGAATTTATTAAAGTTTCTCCACAAACACATAAGGAAAATGTACCTCATGCATTGAGTATATATGGTACTCCACCTATTGATTATAAAAAAGAGGTAATTCAAAATAATGATTAAAGTATCATGGGAAAAAATAGAAAAATTATCTCAAAATATAACGGAAATTATACGAGAACAAAACATACCATATGATTGTATTATTGGAATCTCCAGATCTGGTTGGATCCCAGCCGTAATTATTGCACATAATCTAGGAGTTAGAGAATTAACATCTATTTGTATTAAACGAAATAAAACTGATGAGATTAATTCAGAAACCGTTTCCCCTCAAATAATAGATATTGGTTTAATGACTGAAAAGTATCTCAACTGGATTGTTATTGATGATATTGTCGGCAGTGGAGAAACCATTAAATTTATTAGAAATAAATTTTCTCTACCAAATCGTTCAATTTTTGTAGCTAGTCTATTTTTCAATTCTAAAAATGGGGATATTAATAAAATTAATAAATTGGTTAATTATTATGCTAAAGAAGAACAAGAATGGATTAGATTCCCTTGGGAGACAGAGGTAATAAATAGATAGAATCAGATGCGAAATTTACTTTCACAAGCAGACAATGTACAAATAGTGAATATGCCTTTATCACCAGAACTTGAGGTGTCTCAGTATTTACATAAAAAATATTCCAAATTAACGAATTATCCAATAACTATTTTCAATGAAATTTTATGTAAATCAAATATTCCTCATGTGGATAATTTGTTCAAACGTACGATACTTTTAAAAGGGCTAGATATGAAAGAAGATAGTTATCTTCCAGAATTTTGTCGACGCTTTCAAAAAATACTATCTTCATATCCGCATATAAATAATAATTTCCAACTAAGACAAAATGAGTTGTTCTTATCTTCATTTTCTCTCTTAGATCTACCTTTTATTAAGTATCAACCTAAAGATGCTGGACGTTATTTAACTTCATTTGTTTTTTGTATCGTAGACAGTAACCATCGCAGTAATTTAGGTTTTTATCGAGGAGAGATTAAAAATGAAAATACTCTGGCAATTTTTATAGATCCAAGAACAGATGCGTATAGAATACTTGTGAATCATCTGCAAAATAACCATCAGGTTTATATTAGCCTCTTTAATGGTGGACCTATAGCCACTTATATTAGTGCTGCTAGTAAAATTCCAGATCTAATTGATAGTTATTTATTTGCTAATGCTTTATCAAAAAATGAAATCCAATTATTTCAAGAAAAACCTTATCCAGCAGTTCCTATCACAAGCGAAATAGTACTCTATGGCCAAATTTCGGGAAGAAAAATACCTGAAGGTCCATTTGGTGAATTTAAGGGATACTATTCTGATAAAACTTATAGTTATGAAGTTAAAATAGATAAAATCTATACTCGAAAAAATCCATATTTTTTCGGTTTATTTTGTGGAAAAGAATCGGGACTAAATTTAATGCAATTTCAAAATGAAACTTTTATGTATCATCACCTAATAACAAATAATCTTCCGATAACAAAAGTAATATATCCATTGAATTATTTTTCTGAATTTGGCACAATCATTGAGACTGAAATACCAACTCATAAAGTACTGAAAACTGCCATGAAATATGATGCCAGAAGCAAGATTTTTTTTGTGACCAGAAATGCTAAGACTTTATTTTCAGATATGGCTATTTTTAAATTTTCTGTCTTTAAAGAGAGTTATGTTAAAAAAGGAGTCAAAATGGGCAATCGAATTGGTATATTAATAGATAATAGAAACTGCTATAAATGGGCTGAATATTAGTAATATCAACGAATAATATATTTATTATAGGAAAAATTATGCTTAATAATTCCAATTTGACTAGTAAATTACAATTTATACGCGAAGCCGAAAAGTTAAAAGATACTTTGCGTAGTTCGTATACATCAAAGGGACGTAAAGAAAGTACAGCTGAACATTCATGGCGACTTTGTCTATTGGCAATGACTTTTGAAGATCAATTACCAACTATAGTAGATTTTGCTAAAATACTTAAGTTATGTGTGATACATGATTTAGGAGAAGCGATTCATGGAGATATCCCCGCAATTAAACCGGTTGATTTGATAAAGAAGCAAAATCAAGAATATAATGATCTATTACAATTAATGGCAACTTTAGATAAAGAGAGCCGAAATAAATTTTTAGAATTGTGGAAAGAATATGAAGAATATTCATCTATAGAAGCACAAATAGTTAAAGCTTTTGATAAAATTGAAACTTTGATACAACATAATCAGGGTGCTAATCCAGAAGATTTTGATTATTACTTTAATCTTACATATGGACAGAAGACAACTAATATTTTACCCTTCTTAATTAATCTTAGAAAAAAAATTGATGAAGAAACTCGAAAAAGAATCCTTTTTCAAAATAAAATTACAAAGGACGATGAATTAAAAAAGAAAGCGCTCATTTATCATCAGTTTCCAGCTCCTGGAAAAATACAAGTGACTGCTACTAAACCGTTATTTACACAGAATGAATTATCATTGGCTTATTCTCCTGGAGTAGCTGCTCCATGTTTAGAAATATTTGCAGATCCTATGACAGTATATAAATATACAGGACGTGGTAATTTAGTAGCAGTAATTTCTAATGGAAGTGCAGTACTTGGTTTAGGTAATCTGGGACCATTAGCAGCAAAACCAGTGATGGAAGGGAAAGTAGTACTTTTCAAAAAATTGGCCGGAATTAATGCCTTTGATCTTGAGATCTCTGACTCAAATGATCCGGAAAAATTAACTAGTATAATTGCATCTCTAGAGCCGACTTTTGGAGGGATTAACCTTGAGGACATAAAAGCACCTGAATGTTTTTATATTGAAAAAGCCTTGCGTGAACGTATAAAGATTCCAGTTTTTCATGATGATCAACATGGTACAGCTATTATTTGTACTGCTGCAATTATAAATGGTTTACGTGTGGTTGATAAAAAGATGTCTGACATTAAGCTTGTAGTTTCTGGAGCAGGAGCATCAGCAATAGCTTGTTTAAATTTATTAGTAACATTGGGTATAAAAAAACACAATATTGTGGTATGTGATTCCAAGGGTGTAATTTATAAAGGTAGAGACAAACCAATGTCACCTATCAAGGTAGTATATGCTATTGATCCTAGTGAAGGAGGATATACCTTGGATGAAGTAATAGCTGATGCCGATGTTTTTCTAGGTTGTTCTAGACCCAATGTTTTAACTCAAGGCATGGTAAAACGAATGGCTAAAAATCCATTAATTTTGGCTTTAGCTAATCCAGAACCTGAAATTTTGCCTGCCTTAGCGAAAGCCGTAAGATCTGACGCTATTATTTGTACCGGTAGGTCTGATTATCCTAATCAGGTTAATAATGTTCTCTGTTTCCCCTTTATTTTTCGTGGTGCCTTGGATGTTGGAGCTACAACTATTAATGAAGAAATGAAACTAGCAGTCGTCCATACTCTTGCAGATCTAGCCTATGCTAATAAGCAAGAAACATTCATATTTGGATCAGAATATCTAATACCTAAACCATTGGACCCCCGTCTACTTTTGACCATTGCACCAGCAGTAGCAAAAGCTGCAATCAATTCGGGAGTTGCAACTAAACCAATTACAGATTTCGTTGCTTATGAAAAAAAATTATTAAGCTTAATTTAACGACTCCGAAAAATAATACGTCCTTTGCTTAGGTCATATGGAGTTAATTCTACTATTACTTTATCACCAGTTAAAATCCGAATATAATTTTTTCTTATTTTACCGGATATGTGTGCAGTAACTACATGTCCATTCTCTAGTTCTACTCGAAACATAGTATTTGGTAAAGTATCTAGTACAATACCTTGCATCTCAATATTATCTTCTTTAGCCATAAATTAATCCTCAAGATAACGTTCGGCATCTAATGCCGCCATACAACCAGTAGCAGCAGAAGTAATAGCCTGACGATAGATATGATCGGTTACATCTCCAGCTGCAAAAACACCGGGAACACTTGTCTGTGTAACATAACCTTTAGTACCCGATTGCACTTTAATATAACCATTTTCTAACGCGACTTGTCCATTAAAAATAGTAGAATTGGGTTGGTGACCAATAGCAATAAAAACCGCCATAACATCAAGTTTGTTGATGTTTTTAGGATCTTCTGTAGAACATAATCTTACACCGTTTACTCCACTTTTATCACCAATTATTTCTTTAATTTTATATTTAAGATGAAAAATTACATTTCCATGGTTCGCTTTTTCAATCAACCTATTAATCAAAATTTTATCCGCTCTGAAAGTATCACGTCGATGAATTAAATGTACTTCCAAAGCAATATTGGATAAATATAATGCTTCTTCTACTGCAGTATTACCACCCCCTACTACTGCTACTTTTTGGTTTTTATACAAAAATCCATCACATGTTGCACAAGCAGATACACCTTTACCTTTGAAAACTTCTTCCGATGATAATCCTAAGTAACGTGCTGATGCTCCAGTTGCAATAATTAACGCATCACACCTATATTCTCCATGATCTCCAAATAATACAAAAGGTTTATGATGCAAATTGACTTTATAAATATAATCAAAAATTACTTCTGTGTTAAATTTTATAGCATGTTCATGCATTCGATTCATCAATTGTGGTCCAGTTAAATTGGTTGGATCACCAGGCCAATTTTCAATATTTAATGTATTAGCAAGTTGCCCCCCTTTATCAATACCGGTAATTAATACGGGTTGTAGATTAGCACGTGCTGCATATATAGCTGCAGTATAACCTGCCGGTCCTGAACCGATAATTATTAATTTATTTTTTTTGATCATTAAGCTGCTCCAATGTTGAATGGTTGGCATTATATTATTATAAGTTATTATCTTAAAAATAAATACTTAGAAGTTAATTGATGTGATTGAAAAAATTTTTTATACTTAAAATATTTAAAAATTCTTTAAAATCAATATGCTTGATCCTAATTTATTACGTAATGAATCTAATATAAATATAGTCGCTGAAAAATTAGCGCGTAGACATTTTAAACTAGACATTGATACATTACACCTGATAGAAATTAAACGTAAATCATTACAAATTGAAACAGAAAAGTTACAATCAGAACGTAATAAAAGATCTAAAGAAATTGGATTTCTTAAAGAGAAAGGTAAAGATATTAGAGCTCTTTGTCAAAAACTTCAAGTATTAAGTGAATGTATAAGGACAAAAAAAATTGAACTTAACATATTAAAAACTAAATTACGTGAATTTATGCTGATGTTACCTAATCTTCCAGCAGATGAAGTTCCTAGTGGCAACGATAAAAGCGAAAATGTTGAAATTAGTCGTTGGGGATATCCAAGAAAATATGATTTTAAAGTACGTGATCATGTTACATTAGGAGAATTAACTCATGGTTTAGATTTTGCTTCGGCTGTTAAACTGACCGGAAGCCGTTTTGTAGTAATGAAAGGACAAATAGCTAGACTACACCGAGCTTTAGGACAATTCATGATAGATCTACATACTAGTAAACATGGTTATACAGAAGTTTATGTTCCTGAGTTAGTGAATTATACATCTCTTTATGGTACAGGACAATTGCCAAAATTTAGTAAAGATTTATTTTTTACGAAATTATTAAATTCTACAACCACAAATAATTATGCTTTGATTCCTACAGCAGAAGTACCTTTAACTAATTTAGTACGTAATGAAGTTCTTCAAGAGGAATGCTTACCCTTAAAATTCACTGCACATACTTCCTGTTACCGTTCAGAAGCTGGTTCGTATGGAAAAGATACTCATGGATTAATTCGCATGCATCAATTTGAAAAAGTAGAATTAGTACAAATTACACCACCAGAAGATTCCATGCATATGTTAGAAAAATTAACCAATCATGCTGAAACCGTACTAAAAATGTTGAATTTACCATATCGAAAAGTACTTTTATGTACTGCTGATCTTGGAAATAGTTCTTGTAAAACTTATGATTTAGAAGTATGGCTTCCTTCTAAAAACCATTTTTTAGAAATATCTTCTTGTTCTAATATGTGGGATTTTCAAGCTCGTCGTATGCAAATACGTTATATTAATAAAACAACTCATAAGACTGGCTTAGTACATACCCTAAACGGTTCTGGATTAGCAGTAGGTCGTACCTTACTTGCGATAATGGAGAATTATCAAAAAGAAGATGGGAGTATTTTAATCCCAAAAATATTACATTCTTACATGAATGGGATTACATGTATTGGAAATTAATTATCTTTTTTTTATGGGTCGTGAGGGATTCGAACCCACGACCGTTGGATTAAGAGTCCACTGCTCTACCAATTGAGCTAACGACCCACACAATTCTCATCAATTATATCTTCTAATTCTTCATTTTTAATAGATTTTTGCATACATGCATATATAGCACAGATAATTGATGCGCGGAATCCTTTTTCTTCTAAAACTTTTACAGCTTCTATAGTTGTTCCTTTTGGTGAACAAATATTATCTTTTAGTTCTCCAGGATGTTTTTCAGTGGTTAAAATCATTTCAGCAGCTCCTTTTACAGCCTGTGCAGCAAATTTGTACGCTTTGGCTCTCGACATACCTCCAAGAACAGCAGCATCAGCCATGGATTCAATAAACATATAAACATATGCAGGAGCCGAACTACTTATTCCTATCACACTGTGAATAAGATCTTCTGTTATAACCGCAGTTTTTCCAATTAGATTAAAGATCTGGACAACTTGTTTAATTTCCTGTGGTGTTACCAAAGTGTTAGATGTAATTGAAGTCATACTTTCACCTACCAAAGCAGCAGTATTTGGCATCACTCGCAAAATTTTGCTCCTTGGTCCCACTACTTTTTGTAATACTTCTAGTGTTATCCCTGCAGCTAAAGAAATGACTAATGTATTTTCACTCAAATAAGAAAATTTATCTTTCAATACCTTCAAAAGAACATTTGGTTTTAATGCTAAAAATAAAATATCACATTTTTTCATTACTTCTTCTTCACTAGAAGTAAAATTAATACCATATGTTTGATGCAGAAATTGATTTTTTTCTTGATGACAATCATAGACATAAATATTCATTGGCGAAATTAGTCTACTTTTAACAAAACCCGCAATAAGTGTTTGTGCTATATTACCTCCACCAATAAAACCTAGTTTTTTTTTCATTAAATAAGCTCTCCTTTTTTTATTAATTTATATTTATATCTCATCTACAGGAGACTCATGTATCCAAACATTAAGTAATTTGTAAGAAATAGCCAATACTACTGGTCCAATAAATATACCAATCATACCAAAAGTAAATAATCCACCAATAACTCCACAAATAATTATAATCATTGGCAAATCAGCCCCCATACGAATTAATATAGGACGCAAAAGATTATCTAAAGTTACAACAAGGCAGCTCCATATCATTAAGATGGTTGCCGAAGTATTTTCACCACACCAATAAAGCCAAATAATAGCCGGAATTAACACAGGAAGTGTTCCAAGTTGCATCAAACAAAATAAAATTAAAACTCCTGTCAATAATGCAGCATATGGAATTCCCGAAAATGCTAACCCTACACCTCCAAGTACACCTTGTACTAACGCTGTAACACATACTCCTAATGCCACAGCACGAATTGCTTTAGTAGCAAGTAATATAGCTGCTTCACCACGATGTGTAGCCAATCTCCAAGTGAAATAACTGATCCATTCTTTTATCTGCTCACCACGCCAGTAAAGTAATATACTAAATAATAACATCAATCCCAAATGCAGTATAACACGAGCAAAATGTGCTACCTGTAAGAAAATAAAGCTCGTTGTTTGACCAATATAAGGTTTAGCATAGGTCATCATTGAGTTACTCTTTTCACCTGCTAAAATACTATTCCAGTTATAATATAATTTATCTCCAATAAGAGGAATATTATCAATAAAATGTAATTGAGGTAGTTTGATTGGTCCTTCAGTTAAAGATTGAATTAATGGAATGATATTATCGATAAAACCAGCAAGTAATAATGTGAGAGGTGTAATAAAAAGCAAAAATAACATAAGTATCATAATTAATATAGCCAAGCTTCGACTTCCCCAGAGTAGATTTTGAAGTTGAATAAATAAAGGCCAAGTTGCAATTACTACCATACTTGCCCATGTAAAACCAGCGATAAAAGGTTGTACTATCCAAAAACAAGTGACCATTAGTATGGTAATAAACAAAAATAAAAACAATAATTGTGGAATATCCACATTTTTTTGTAAGATATTTTTCATACGGTAATGTTTTTCCTCTGGTTCTTTGAGTTCAGGAAAGTTAGGAAATAGATAGAGTGGTGTTTTTCATACTTAGGAATAAGTTTGATGGTACGTCCGAGTGGATTTGAACCACTGACCAACACCATGTCAAGATGTTACTCTAACCAACTGAGCTACGGACGTATAATTTTTTATAATATATTATTAATCAATCTATTTAGTTATTTCAGTCATCTCCCTGCCGTAAAAGATCTTTATCCGATAAAGTTTGCAAATGGCGAATTCGATATATCATCATCATTGCTGCTGCAGTTAAACCAATGATAAAACCTATCCAAAAACCCGCCGGTCCTAAAGGATTAACTATCCAATCAGTTAATCCTAATATATATCCACATGGTAATCCAAGTAACCAATAAGCAATAAAAGTAATTATCGAAATAGAATACGTATCCCTATATGCACGTAAGATACCATTTCCGATAATCTGTACCGAATCAGAAATTTGATATAGAGCAGCAAATAACATAAGCTTGGCTGCTAATGCAATTACTTGGGGATTATCATTATATAACCAAGCGATCTGTTGGCGATAAAGCGCAGTTAAAACAGCTGTAATAATAGCAACAGCAATTCCAGTATAATGAGCTGTTTTAGCAGATAAATGTGCGCTGCTAATAGAACCTCTACCCAGCTGAAAACTCACCCTAATTGTAGTAGCTATACTCAGTGACAGTGGTAAAACAAAAACTAACCCACTAAAATTTAATGCGATTTGATGACTAGCTATTGATATAATTCCTAAAGGGGAAATTAATAAAGCTACTATAGTGAATAAAGTCACTTCAAATAAAAAAGATAGAGCTATTGGCAACCCCAAAGTACTAAGCCTAGACATCATTGTCCAATCAGGCTTTAGCTTGAACAAATGTAAGCACGTTACTCTTGTAATATGTTTCATAGGATGATTATTACTAAAACTGAACCAAGTAATCATAGTTATAAACATAATCCAGTAAACAACCGCTGTTGCTATACCACATCCTACACCACCGAGTGATGGAATGCCAAATTTGCCATGAATAAAAATATAATTTATTGGAATATTAATTATTAAACCGATAAAACTTATTATCATGCTGGATTTAGTATTTGCAAGTGCTTCACATTGGTTACGTAATACTTGTAACAATAAATATCCTGGAACACCGTATACCATAGCATGCAAATAAAAAATAGTTTTTTCAGCTAATTGATGATCTATAGAGTGTATATAATAAATTAGATAAGGAGCTTTATGTAATATAAACATAATTAGTAAAGATGTGATTATTGCTAACCAATAAGCTTGACATATATAATAAGGAATACGATCACATTGACCTGAACCATTTAGTTTAGCTACTACAGGGGTTAATGCCATAATCAATCCATAACCAAATACAATAACAGGTAACCATATAGAAGTTCCTATAGCTACTGCAGCCATATCAATAGTACTTATTGATCCCGCCATAATTGTGTTAACAATACTTCTAGCAGTTTGTGCGATTTGTGCTAAAATAACCGGAGCCGCTAAAATTAGTAATTGACGTGCTTCAACTAAATATTTCTGCACTTATTTTATCCTTTAAGTATTAAGATATTTAGTTGTTAAACCATAACATAATTTACAGTGATTGTAAAAAGTATAGCAGGGTGTTAAAATCAGGTAGAGTTTTTCAGTGGAATCATAAAAAATTGTAGTTTAAAATGAACCTGACTGATCTTCAATTTTAATAAGGACTTTTTCATGGATACTCTTGAAAAAATTAAACGTCAAATTACTGACAATCCTATTCTTCTTTTTATGAAAGGTTCACCACAAAATCCATCTTGTGGATTTTCTGCACAGACCGTACAGGTGCTATTAAGTTGTGGAGAACATTTTACTTATGTAGATATTTTAAAATTTCCTGATATTCGTACAAAATTACCTAAATATGCTAATTGGCCAACGTTTCCTCAATTATGGGTTGAAGGGAAACTTATTGGAGGTTGTGATATTATCGTTGAAATGTTTCAACGTGGTGAATTACAAATACTTATAAAAAAAACCGCAGATAAATATCGATCTTATTCTTATGAAAAACCTCTTGATAATAAAATAACTAAAAAATTTAGTGAAACACTTACATAAGTTGCATAAAATTGCACATTTACGTCGAGAATATACTTTAGGAGTATTACGTCGTCACGACTTACCATATAACCCACTTGAATTATTTGAGAAATGGTTACAGCAAGCATGTCAAGCAGAATTACCTGAACCCACTGCTATGTGTTTAGCTACTGTAGATCAAAATCACCATCCGTGGCAACGTATGGTATTACTTAAGCATTTTGATGAAAAAGGAATGATTTTTTATACTAATTTAACTAGCCGGAAATCGCAGCATCTTAATAAAAATCCATATATTAGCGTTTTATTTCCATGGAATATGCTCGAAAGACAAGTTATAGTTTTAGGTAATGTAGAACTTCTTTCTCATATAGAAACCTTGAAATATTTTAAAAGCAGACCCCGGGGTAGCCAAATTAGTACTTGGGTTTCACATCAATCTAGGATTATATCCAGTCGCCGAGTATTAGATCATAAATTTGTTCAAATAAAAAAACGGTTTCAAAACCGACCAATTCCATTTCCTCCTTTTTGGGGAGGATTTCGGATTAATATTAATTATATTGAATTCTGGCAAGGAGGTAAGAATCGTTTACATGATCGTTTCTTTTTTCAGAGAAAAGGAAAATTCTGGAAAATTCATCGACTCGCTCCATAGAAGAATTGAACAAATTAGAAATAAATATGAGTACAATGATTAATCAATTTAAACAACGAAATCTTATCTATCAAATAACCGATGAGATAGCTTTAATAAAAAGACTTAGTGAAGGCAATATTACACTGTATTGCGGATTTGATCCCACCGCTGATAGCTTACATTTAGGACATCTTATACCACTGCTTTGTCTCAAACGATTTCAGAATGCTGGTCATAAACCAATTGCACTTATAGGCGGGGCAACAGGTTTAATTGGAGATCCTAGTTTTAAAATCACTGAACGTAAACTAAATCCTACAGAAAGAGTTATTAAATGGGTTAAAAATATTAGTCAACAACTTGAATTATTTCTGGATTTTAATTGTGGTAAAAATAGTGCAATTATAGTAAATAATTATACCTGGCTTGGAAAAATCACGATGATAGATTTTTTACGTATAGTTGGAAAACATTTTACTATTAATCAATTAATTCATAAAGAATCAGTAAAGCAACGTTTGAATCGTGAGGATTTAGGACTTTCTTTTACAGAATTTACTTATAATTTATTACAAAGTTATGACTTTACCTATCTAAATTCTCAGTATGGTGTAGAATTACAAATAGGGGGATCAGATCAGTGGGGTAATATTACTTCTGGAATTGATTTAACTCGTCGCTTACATCAAAAAAAAGTTTTTGGTGTTACTCTTCCCCTGATTACACAAAAAAATGGAATAAAATTTGGTAAAACTGAGAAGAATATTATCTGGTTAGATGCTCGCAAAACTAGTCCTTATAAATTTTATCAGTTTTGGCGTAATATAGCAGATACTGACGTGTATAGGTTATTAAAATTATTTACTTTTATGGACCTAAAGAGTATTGAGATGTTACAAAAAGAAGACAAACATAGTGGTAAACCCCGAGCACCCATGATCTTAGCGGAAGAGGTAACACGGTTAGTACATGGTATTACAGGACTCTCAGCTGCTAAACGCATAACACAATTTTTATTTTCTTCAGATACTAAAAGTAGTAATGATATTACTGAAACAGATTTCAATCAGTTAGCACAAGATGGTATTCCAACTATAACTATTGAAGTAGAAAAAAATTCGTTTGATTTGCAGCAAGCACTCGTCAAAGCTAATTTAGCATCATCACGTACTCAAGCACGATATCTTATTGATGCTAGAGCTGTAAGTATTAATAGCAAAATACAATCTGATCCGGGCTATCAATTTGGTAATTTAGATAAGTTTTACGGACGTTATACATTATTACGACGTGGAAAAAAACACTATTGTTTAATAGATTGGAAATAATTAAGTACAGTTAGTTTTATTTTTAAATTTTATCTACCAAGAATTAATCTTGTAGGTTTATAAAACTCTAATTATAGTAATGGACTAAAAAAATAAAATAATTGTTCAAGAATACGTTGCCAATAAGGTCTACCTAACCAGCTATTAACATCTATCAATCGTGAACTATTAATATAATTTTCTTGTATAAAAGATAAATCATTACCAAAGTTATTATCATCAATGACAAGTGTAATTTCAAAATTTAACCATAAACTACGCATATCAAAATTGACTGTACCAATCAAACTCAATTGTCCATCAATCTGTACACTTTTGGTATGTAATAAACCTCCTTCGAATTGATAAATCTTAACACCGGCTTTTAATAACTCTGTAAAGAAAGCACGACTAGCCCAACCTACTAATATTGAATCATTACAGTATGGTATAATTATACTTACTTCAACTCCACGTTGAGCGGCAATACATAGTGCATGAAGTAAATCCTCACTTGGTACAAAATAAGGAGTGGTCATAATGATAGCATTACGTGCAGAAAAAATAGCTGTGAGTAGTGCTTTATGAATCATATAATCCGGATAATCGGGTCCTGAGGCAATTACATGAAGAATTGCAGCAGGTTCACTTGGTGGAGATAAAGAATAAATAATCTTACTCTCAAGATCAGGGTGAAATGGTAAAATACGGTGACCTGTTTCTAATTCCCAATCACAGGAATAAATAATTCTCATCAGGTTCGTTATTGGACCTTCCATACGTACCATCAAATCAATCCATTGACCAACTTTAGATTTTTGTTTAAAAATTCTTGGATCTACTAAATTCATGCTACCTGTATAAGCAATACAATTATCAATTAATACCATTTTGCGATGCTGGCGTAAATCTAAACGTCGGAAAAAAATCCGCAATAAACTTACACGTAAAGCTTCAACAATCTCAATACCTGCATTCCGCATAACAGATACTAAGGTACTCTGAAAAAACCTTCTACTACCAGCTGAATCCAACATTAATCTGCAATGTACTCCTCGTTTAGCTGCAGTTATAAGTGCATCTGCTACTGTATTAGTAATTCCTCCTGGTTGCCAAATGTAGAAAACAATTTGAATATTATTTCGAGCCAATTGAATATCTTGAATAATAGATTTAACTATGTCATCGGTAGTCGTAAGTAAATTTAGCTTGTTAGCTTTAAAACCCGTAATACCTTGGCGTAATTTGCAAAGTTGAAATAATTGACGAGCTACTTCACTATTTTTAATAGCAAAAAATCTTTCATAATGTTTAAATTGTTTTATCCATTGAGTAATGGAAGGCAATATAATTTGAGCTCGTTTAGCTCTTCGTTTCCCTAAATAAAGTTCTTCTAAAGTAAAATAAGCGAGAATTCCTATTAAAGGTAATATATAAATTATTAATAACCAAGCGAGAGAAGATGATACAGTTCTACGTTTCATTAAGATTCTAAATACTGTCGCAGTAATCAATAATCTATATAATAAAAGAATGAACCAGCTGATGAAGGAATAAAAAGTAATAATCATTCATGTACTCATCATCAATCAGTCCTGCTCTGCCTTATATAATTTTTTATGAATAATTTTATCTACACAACATATAAAATCTATATAAATAGATAATTAATACTGCATTAATTACATAATAAATAATATTTAATATTATTATTGATATCGTCATAATAAATAAATGTGTCACAAATGCTGAAAAGATCAATACCAAATATTTTCCGAATAGCCATAAAATAATTGCAGGAATTATTAGTTTATGATATTTCCATATCATATACGTACTAATACGCATAGCATCTGATATACTGGTTTGTTCATTAATCATCACTATTGGTGATAATGATAATAAAATAGTTAATACTATTCCGGGAAAAATTAAGATTATTAATCCCAAGTTATTTAATAGGTTGATTATGAATGTTAAGATTAGTAATTTTGGAAATTGTAAAACTGCACTTTGTAAAGCTAGTAAGATATTTCCTCGTTTTCCTGATGAAACCATAGTAATCAAATTTAGAATTCCACCTAACATTAATGTATGTCCTAATAAGGTAATGACAAATTTTATTACAAAAATGTATAATAGCAACATCAGTTGTTCCGATGACATTTTTGGTACTATTTCCAATAAACTTTTGGAAAAGTATTTTGGATCATTAGTTCCAAAAATAAATTGCATCTGCTCACTATAATAAGGAAATATAATACTATTTATTAGTACTGTAATAAAAGATATTAATATCGCCATTAATATGATATTAATAGCTTGATGATAACAAAAATTGATTGTATCACGATATAAAGATCTTACGGTGACAGACATAGTTAGTATTCCTTTCATCTCGATGTATGAGATGAGTTTAATCAAATTCACTTTGAGTATCAATAACTATATGAAACTACAACTAGTTTATCATTGATTTTCATTTTAAGTCATGTTTATATCATCCATAAGTCTCTTAATTGTTCAGAATTTCGTTAGTAAATTTTTGAAGAAAAAGTACCACGGCAGGATTTGTTGGTGAAACTAATTTTTAGTTATGGATTATTTTTATTGAAAATGTTTATTGGCATAATGGTTATTACAATTATAACCTTACTTTTTATAAAAAAACTTCTTAATCGTAAAAAATTACAAGATGGCTATTTGCAATTAACACCTTTAGATAAAAAATATCATGAAATGAAAAATGATATGCTATTAGCAATATCATCTAAGAAAGGTAAACGATGGAACAGTGTAAAAGAGAAATTATCATCAATCTTCAAAAATAACACTAAGTCCGAGTTAAAACTAAACCAAGATAATAAAATTATTTATGTCATTGATTTTAAAGGAAGTATGGATGCAAAAGAAGTTAATTATTTAAGGGAAGAAATTTCTGCCATATTATTAGTTGCAAGTAATAATGATCAAGTTTTATTACGATTAGAAAGTGCTGGTGGTTTAGTACATAGTTATGGTTTAGCTGCTTCACAACTGCAGCGTTTACGTAATAAAGGAATTTTTTTAACCGTAGTAGTTGATAAAATGGCTGCAAGTGGTGGTTATATGATGGCCTGTGTAGCTAATCATCTTATCGCAGCTCCCTTTGCTGTTATTGGTTCAATTGGGGTAGTTGCACAACTTCCGAATTTTCATCGATTCTTAAAGCGTCATGAAATTGATATTGAACTCCACACTGCTGGTGAATACAAGCGTACTTTAACTTTATTTGGAGAAAACAATGATCGTGGCCGTCAAAAATTAATAGAAGAATTACAAACTACACATCAGTTATTTAAAAAATTTATTCAGGATATGCGTCCTACACTAGATATTGATACGGTTGCAACTGGAGAACATTGGTTTGGAATTCAAGCTCTAGAAAAAAATTTGATTGATGAACTTGGTACAAGTGATGACTTTATCCTACAAAAACAAGATCAATGTAAGTTAATTAGTGTTCGTTATTGCATATCTTCAAAAAACCAATGGTTTGATAACATCTTGAATGCAATTTATCAACGTATAGAATACTTCTTATTTAAACTTATATCATGATTAATTAAAAAAGTAGTATTCTAGTATAGAAGAATGTAACTGATTTTAATGTTAATAATTTCAAAGTAAAGTTTAAATTAAGATTTATTGTATGTCTAATTCTCCTTTAATATTAGCGCTTGATTATCCAAATCGTAATCAGGTTATGGACTTAGTTGATAATATAGATCCTTCACTGTGTCGTCTTAAAGTAGGTAAAGAATTATTTACCTTACTAGGTCCACAAATTGTACGCGACTTGCAACAAAGAGGGTTTGAAATCTTTCTAGATCTTAAATTTCATGATATTCCTAATACAGTTGCACATGCAGTTGCTATTAGTGCAGAAATGGGGGTATGGATGATAAATGTTCATGCAAGTGGAGGAGCCAAAATGATGAGTGCTGCGCATGAGGCATTATTATCTTTTGGAAAAGATGCTCCATTGTTAATGGCGGTTACTATGCTAACAAGCATAAATGAAAATGATTTATATAATCTAGGTTTTAGGTCTTCACTTTCAGAACAAATTGGAAGATTAGCACGATTAACATATAATTGTGGTCTTAATGGTATTATTTGTTCGGCACAAAACGCTGTACAAGTTAAATTTGATATTAATCAGCAATTTCTTATAGTATCACCAGGAATCCGATTGGATAATAATAAAAATTATGATCATCAAAGTATTATGAGACCATATGAAGCCCTATGTGCTGGTGCTGACTATATCGTAATAGGACGTCCTATTACACAATCTATCAATCCGGCAAAAACTCTAACTAAAATTTATAATTCACTTAACTTAAATATTATTAAATAACCTAACGGTAAATACATATTCAGTTTCTCAAAAAGGCTTGAAACTTTTTTTTTAATTTATCTAGACATTTATTTATAAGAGCTGCTATTTCATCTTCTTGAAGTGTTCGATTAGTATCTTGCAAAATTAAGCTAAAAGCTAGACTTTTGTAACCATTTGGGATATTATTACCACGATACACATCAAATAATGATATTGCAACTAATTGATTTGATAAAATATTTTTACATTCGGTTATTATATCTGAAGCTGGAATGTCTTCAGTAACTACTATTGCGATATCACGACGATTTGATGGAAATCGTGAGATATTATGTATAATTGGTTTGCAAGATTGAAAATGGTTTTTCCATAATAGTTCAAATATTATAGTTTGATTATTTAACTCTAATCGATGTTGCAATTCTGGATGAACAACCCCAATAATACCAATACGTTCATTATGTAAATAAATTGCAGCCGTTTGACCGGGATGTAAAGCGGGATGAATTTCAGCTTTAAAATGAACTGTTTTACCACTTAAGTCAAGCAATGATTCGACATCACCTTTTAAATCATAAAAATCCATAGGTTTACATGGAGTATCCCAAATATCTTCATATTTATTACCACAAATAATTCCTGTTATCATTAAATCTTCTTGAACAACCTTATTAGTTTTTTTTTGTTGCATGGGCAGAAATCGTTTCCCTATTTCAAATATTCTCATACATTTCTGCTGACGATTTTGATTATAAATAATAACCGATAATAATCCACTCCATAATGAAACACGCATTACAGATAGTCCAGTAGAAATTGGATTAGATAATTTCAACTTTTCTTCCTTTGGATGTAATAATTTTTGTATTTCGGGATTTACAAAACTATAGGTAATAACCTCCTGATAGCCTCTATCTACCAATAAGGTTCTGACACGTTGAAGTGATAAAACATTAGTACTTATCTTATTCAATCGCATATATGTCTTTAACGGATTACAAGAGATCTTATTATATCCATAAATCCTCACTATTTCTTCTATTAAATCTTCCTCGATATTAAGATCAAAACGCCAGCTAGGGGTTTTTACTTTCCAACCAGGATTGTTTTTTTTATTTAATGTATAATCACAACCCAATCGAGATAAAATATCTACTATTTCATCATCCGTAATATGTTGGCCAATAAGTGAATCTAGCTTTCTTCGACGCAATGGTATAATTTTACTTTTTGGTAAATGTGTTACATTCGTAACTTCAATAATTGGTCCCGCTTTTCCACCGCAAAGCCGTAAAATTAAATCCGTAGCTAATTCGATAGCCTGAAACTGAATCATAGGATCTACTCCTCGTTCATAACGTTGTGAAACATCGGTATGTAATTTATAACGTAATGAACGACCTATAATAAATAAAGGATTAAAAAAAGCACTTTCGATTAGTATATTGTTGGTCTGATGATTTAGGTCGCAAGATACTCCTCGAACAATTCCTGCTATTGATAATACTTTAGTATTATCGGCTACCACCATTACATCTTCTTGTAACTTGATGTGATTACTATTAGTTAATAGAAATGTTTCGTTGGTTTTTGCCATTCGTACAGTAATATTTCCATCAATTGAATTAAAATCAAATATATTTATTGGTTGCCCAAGTTCTAATAAAATATAATTGATAATATCAACTATTACATTACCAAAACTATAATTACATCGTCGCAATTTTTCACTCAACCATAAGGGTGTTGGTACATTCACATCAACTTCTTTTAAAATACGTGCTATATAACGAGGACAAGCTTCAGGAACTTTTACATCAATTGGTAAGGTGTCATTCAATCTTACTGATGCTGGTAAAATTTTTTTTTCATTAAATCTTAATTTATTGAAAGCAGCTATATCTCGTGCTATACCACGAATACTCAAACAATCAGCACGATTCGGATTCACGTTAATTTCAAATATTGTATCATCTAATTGTAAATAATCTCGAATATTCCTTCCTATTTTAGCAGAATAGGGTAGTTCAATTAAGTGGTTTTGATTCTTAACTTCCAAGATCCCTAAATTAGAAAATGAACATAATTTACCTTGTGAAATGATATTCTGAATGCTTTTTGCATAAATTTTAACTTTATCCAAAAGCAGTGCTCCTATAACAGCAACTGCAACTTTTATACCTTTACGGCAATTATCTGCATCACAAACTATAGTTAAAAGATTATTACTATTTGGATCTATATTAACTTTTGTAATATATAAATTATTTAAGAATGGTTTACATTCTACTATTTCTCCTACAACCACACCAACACAATTACCGGCTACCTTTATAATTTGGTTAACTTCTAGTCCGGACATAGTTAGTTGTTCAGATAACGAATAACTATTAGTATCAATGTTTACCCATTCTCTTAACTCCAATTCACTAACTCTCATAAGATAAGGATTTTTTATTTAATTAAATTGTTTGAGAAATCGTAAATCATTTTCATAAAACGGTCGTAGATCTGATATTTCATAATATAGCATAGCAAGACGTTCTATACCTATTCCAAAGGCCAAAGCAGAATAAGCATCTACTGATATTCCAACATTCTTAAGTACATTAGGATGTACCATGCCACATCCTAATACTTCTATCCATTTTTTGTCTTTACTTATGATATCAATTTCAGCAGAGGGTTCTGTAAAAGGAAAATAAGAAGGTCTAAATCTTATTTTCAAGTTTTTATCAAAAAATAGTTTTAAAAAATCACACAAGATTGTTTTGAGATTACTAAAACTTATGTCTTGATCAACTATTAAACCTTCTATTTGATGAAACATAGGAGTATGAGTTTGATCATTATCATTTCGATACACTTTACCTGAAGCAATGATTTTTATAGGAGGTTTTTGATTTTTCATTATTCTAATTTGTACTCCTGACATTTGTGTTCTTAATAAATAAGTATCATTTAACCAAAATGTATCATGTTCTGTGCGAGCCGGATGATGAAGTGATATATTTAAAGCATCAAAATTATGATAACCATCTTCAATTTCTGGACCCGTGACTGATTCAAAACCTAATCCATAAAATATTTTTTCAATACGATCAATGATCTTGGTTATAGGGTGCATACCTCCAGTCTTAATACCACGTCCTGGTAATGAAATATCTAAAAAGTTATTATTACACAGAAGTACATTCAGCGCTTTGGCTTCCAACTGCTGTTTTTTTTTATTGAATAAAAGCCTAATTTGCTTTTTAACATTATTTAACACTCTTCCTATAACAGGACGTTGTTCTAAAGGTAAATTATTTAACTTATTTATATAGAGAGTTATATGCCCTTTTTTTCCTAAATATTCAATACGTATTCTTTCTAGAGCTTTAACATCGTTAATATTCTCAATAGTTTTTTTAAATTGAGAAATAAATTCTTTTATATGAATTAGCATATTTATTTCCTTTAGATGGTAATTAAAATAAAAAACCTCTACATGGGAGGAATAATTTTGTACCAAACTAAAAAAGTTTTCTTAAATAGAATTAGCCAATTTAGATTTTTCAACTAATATATAAAATGAATCTTTATCAGATACTGCAATATCAGATAAGATCTTACGATCTATTTGAACCAAAGATTTTTTGAGTCCTTTAATAAAATTATTATAAGAAAGGCCATATTTTCTTACTGCAGCATTGATGCGCATAATCCAAAGCTGGCGTAACTTACGTTTACGCTGACGGCGATCACGGTAAGCGTACTGACCAGCTTTTATAACAGCTTGAATAGCCACCCTATATGCACGAGAACGTGCTCCATAATAACCATTAGCTTGTTTTAAGATTTTTTTGTGACGTGCATGAGCCACTACACTACGCTTAACACGAACCATATTTTTTACCTCTTACTATTTTTTATCTATAGGGCATGCATCCCACTACTAATTTTAAATCTCCTTTAGAGATTACTCTTTTTGAACGTAAATGACGCTTCCGCTTAGAAGATTTTTTAGTTAGTATATGACGAAGGTTAGCTTTTTTATGTTTAAAACTGCCGGAAGCAGTTGGTTTAAAACGTTTAACAGCACTGCGAACCGTTTTTATTTTTGGCATATTTACACCATTTATTTTTATAGATCCCATTATACTTTCTTTTTTGGAGTGAGCACCATAATCATTTGCTTTCCTTCAATTTTCATCGGAAAAGACTCTATTACTGCAAATTTCTCTAGATCATTTTTTATTCGATTTAACATTTCAAGACCTAGTTGTTGATGCGACATTTCACGACCTCGAAAACGTAATGTAATTTTTACTTTATCACCATCTTCCAAAAAACGAAGTAGGCTACGTAATTTTACTTTATAGTCTCCTTCATCTGTACCCGGACGGAATTTTATTTCCTTGATCTGAATTATTTTTTGCTTTTTTTTCTGTTCTTTTGAGAATTTGCTCTTTTCATAAAGATATTTACCGTAATCTATCATTTTACAGACTGGAGGTTCAACATTAGGGTTAATCTCAACTAGATCGACACCTGCTTTAGAAGCTCTTTCTAAAGCTTCATATATACTTACAATACCAATTGATTCCCCGTTTACATCCGTTAAACGAACCTCCTTCACATGTATTTCACTATTAATACGATTTTGACGTATTTGAGTTTTCTTTCCGTTTTTAATATTTTTTTCCTCCTCTGATTTTTATCTCACGATTATTAATTTCATCTTGTAGCTGTTTCAACATATCATTCACTTTTATATTATTAATACTTTTTCCAGTACCAGTGCGTACAGAAATTACTTCTAATTTAGTCTCTTTATCTCCACATATAATCATATATGGAACACAACGTAAAGTATGCTCGCGTATTTTAAAACCAATCTTTTCATTTCTCAAGTCGGTTATTACTCTAATTTCAGCTTTTTTCAAAATATTAGCTAATTGTTTTACATAATCTAACTGATACTGAGTATGCGTAATACTCATTATTGTAACTTGTACTGGAGCTAACCATAAAGGTAATTTTCCAGCATATTCTTCTAAAAGAATACCTATAAATCGCTCTAATGAACCTAAAATGGCTCGATGAATCATCACGGGTCTTTGACGTATATTATGCTCATCTACATAGAATGCATTTAAACGTTCTGGTAAAAAAAAGTCTAATTGAACTGTACCACATTGCCATGCACGATCCAAGCAATCATATAGTGTAAAATCAATTTTAGGACCATAAAAAGCTCCATCACCGTTTTTATATTTAAAAACGATTTTACATTCTTCTAAAGCTCTTACTAAGTCTTGTTCAGCTTGATTCCAAATCTTATCATCACCAATTCGCTTTTCGGGACGCGTAGATAGTTCTACTACAATTTTTTCAAATCCAAAGATTTTATATATTTCGTATATCATTTTAATACAATTTTGCACTTCCATTCCTACTTGATTTCGGGTACAGAAAATATGTGCATCGTCTTGAGTAAATCCCCGTACACGCATTAATCCATGTAAAGATCCAGACGGTTCGTAGCGGTGACAACTTCCGAATTCTGCCATTCTTAATGGAAGATCACGATAAGATTTAATTTCTTGGTTATAAATTTGCACATGTCCTGGACAATTCATGGGTTTGATACAATATTCACGATTTTCTGAAAAAGTGACAAACATTGTTTCTTGATAATTTTGCCAATGTCCGGTTTTTTCCCATAAAATCCTATCTAACATCAATGGTCCTTTGACTTCTTGATATCCATACTCTCGTAACTTAGTACGAATGAATGATTTCAGTTGTTGAAAAATAATCCAACCATTATTATGCCAAAATACCATACCTGGAGCTTCTTTTTGCATATGATATAAACCTAACTTTTTGCCAAAGTTTCTATGATCTCTTTGGCTAATTTCTTCTAATTTTTTCAAATAGATACTCAATTTTTTTTTATCAGACCAAGCTGTACCAGAAATACGTTGTAGCATTTTATTATTACTATTTTTTTTCCAGTAAGCTCCAGATATTTTCTGTAAGGTAAAATTTTGACAAAAACGTATATTAGGCACATGTGGCCCTCTAGATATATCAATATACTCTTCATAACAATATAAACTTAGTTTATCATTGTCAGTAATATATTTATTATCAATAATGGATACTTTATAGATTTCATCTCTTTCTAAAAAAATCTTTCTAGCCTCTTGCAAACTCACTAATTTTTTAATTACATCGTAATTTCTAGCGGCTAATTCATACATACGTTTCTCCACCAAGCTTAGATCATGAGGAGTTAGACTGGAATTTAGATCAATATCATAAAAAAATCCATTTTTGATAACTGAACCAATTGCCATTTTAGTTTTGGGATATAGTTGTTTTATAGCATGACCTAACAAATGAGCGCAGGAATGACGTATAATTGTTAAACCAATTTCATCTTTTATAGTAAAAATACTGACTGTAGCATCGCAACTTACAAAATCAGATAAGTCTTTTAGTTCCTCATTTACTTTAGCAGCAATCGCAATTGGTGCTACATTAGGTACCATAATCTGAGCTAGATCCAGAAGGCTTATCGCATTACTAAATTGATATTTAGTACCATTAGTAGAAAAAATAATTGAAAACATTATGAATCCTTATTAAAGAATAGTGATATAATAAAAATTAAGTACATTCTCCTATATTAAAGTATGAGATGACTATGACTTCAAGAAGCCATGTGATTTTTGCTATTGCAATGGTAATTGCTGCTAAACGTTTTCATTTTATGACTTATTACGGTGACTGGTGGCATATTATTCCTTCCGCAATGTTAACCTCATTATTGCCAGATATAGATCATCCAAGATCTCTCATTGGTCAGCGTTTTAAATGCTTATCTTATCCTATAGCATATATTTTTGGTCACCGAGGATTTACTCACAGTTTATTAGCTGTTATAGTGTGTGGTTATCTCATTAGAAAGATATTAATCTTACCATCAGATGTACAATATGGAATGCTAATAGGATACATAGGTCACTTAATTGCAGATTTTTTCACCTCAGCTGGTATTCCGTTTTTATGGCCATTATCCTGGAGATTTCGATTTCCATTCTTTCATATGTCTACGGGAAAAACTCCTGAACGTTTTTTTTGTATGATTTTTTTAGTAATAGTAATACTAATTCCATCTAGTCTGGTTTCTAATTGTTTAATTGTAATTACTCATTATCTCAATACATTAGATGTACTGCATTAACTAATTAGATTGGAAATTCATCTTTTAAAAAGATAAAAGGTTTATCACTTCACTATTATATAGTAAAATTAGTGGTGAATTATTTATATTTATTCTATGGATAAAACCAAATGAATGCTATTGTCCCAAATAAAATTATAAGTAAATTACAATCTATCCAAGATATATTGGATTGGACTATAAGCGTTTTTTACGAAAGCTCGATATATTATGGTCATGGAACAGATAATCCTTGGGATGAAGCCATACGATTAGTACTACCAACCCTATGGTTACCATTAAATTTGCCTCAAAAGTTTTATTTAGCACAACTTACTCATCTGCAACGTCAACATATTATTAATAGAGTTATGCGTCGTGTTAAAGAACGAATACCAGTAGCTTATATTACTAATAGAGCTTGGTTTTGCAATTGTGAATTTTATATTGATGAAAGAGTATTGATTCCACGATCGCCTATTAGTGAATTAATAGAAAAAAAATTTGTATCACTTCTTCTTACGAAAGAACTCAAATATATACTTGATATAGGTACTGGAAGCGGTTGTATAGCCATAGCCTGTAGTTATGTTTTTCCTAATGCAATTATCCATGCTTCTGATATTTCTCTAGATGCTTTAACTGTTACTGAACATAATATTGCTTTTCATAATCTTAAAAAATTTGTTATACCTTTATGTTCAGATTTATTCAATGATATTAATCATAACAAATACGATCTGATTATTTCTAATCCACCTTACGTAGGTAAAAAGCAAATAAATAATTTACCCCCAGAATATGGTTTTGAACCCAAAATAGGTCTAATGGCGCGAATGGAAGGACTTGAAATAATACATCGTATTTTATTACAGGCATCCGATTATCTAAATAATAATGGCATACTCATTTGTGAAGTTGGATATCATCAACAAAAATTAATAGAAAAATACCCGAACATACCTTTTCTTTGGCTAGAATTTGAAAGAGGCGGTTCTGGAGTTTTTATGTTAACTAAAAAACAATTAATTAAAAGTCAAAAATATATCTCTCTCTCATCAGTATAAAAACATGAAGGAACTATAATGAATGGCTGGAAATAGTATTGGACAGATTTTTAGAGTTACGACATTTGGAGAATCGCATGGTAAAGCTCTAGGATGTATTATAGATGGTGTTCCACCTGGAATCAGTTTAACTGAAGAGGATATTCAATATGATTTGGATCGTCGTCGTCCTGGAAAATCAATATATACCAGTCCGCGTCGAGAATTAGATAAAATAAAAATCCTTTCGGGTGTGTTTAAAGGTTTAACAACAGGTACAAGCATTGGAATGCTAATAGAAAATACTGATAATCGTTCTCAGGATTATAGTGCAATTAAAGAAGTATTTCGTCCGGGTCATGCAGACTATACTTATGATAATAAATATGGTATACGAGATTATCGAGGAGGGGGTCGATCTTCAGCCCGTGAAACTGCTATGCGTGTAGCAGCCGGAGCTGTTGCTAAAAAATATCTTCATAGTTTACATGGAATAAAAGTTAGAGGTTATTTAGCACAGATAGGAAACATTGTCTGTGAATTTCACAACTGGGAACAAGTGAATAAAAATGATTTATTTTGTCCTAATGTTGAGAAAGTGGTTCTTTTAGACCAATTATTGCGACAATTAAAAAAAGAAGGAGATTCTATTGGAGCAAAAATTACTATTATAGCTGATAATATACCTATAGGTTTAGGAGAACCAGTTTTTGATCGTCTTGATGCAGATTTAGCACATGCGTTAATGAGTATTAATGCAGTTAAAGGAGTAGAAATAGGCGATGGTTTTGCTGTAATTTCTCAACGTGGTAGTGAACATCGGGATGAAATCTATACAAATGGTTTTAAAAGTAATCATGCGGGAGGTATTCTGGGAGGAATTAGTAGTGGTCAGCCCATAGTTGTAAATTTGGCGATGAAACCTACATCTAGTATTATCGTCCCTGGACATAGTATTAATCGTTTTGGGCATGAAGTTGATAACATTATTACACGTGGTCGTCATGATCCTTGTGTGGGTATTCGCGCTATACCTATTGCTGAAGCAATGATAGCTATTATTATTATGGACCATTGCTTACGCTACCGTGCTCAGTGTGGAATTATTTAAAACCAATCCACCCATGATGAAGTAATTTATTTATCACTTCTTCTTAGCATATTTAGTTGGATTGATATTCAGCAGATTGAATTATGCTGTTTTTACGCAAATCATTTAATAATGCAACTATAGACATATTAAGTTGATTTTTTATCATGTGGGACGAAATGGCAATGATTTGTTTGTTAGATGCATTTTTATACCAAATTTTATCTAATGCTATTATTACTAAATTTTCTTGGTTAGCATCTTGACTTATAGCATAAATAGATTGATTATTTTTTTTTGGTCTCATATCTAATACTAGATTAGTAAGACTATCATTATTATTAGGTGTAATAACTGTCGCATTTCCAAATTTTAATCGTAAATCTCCTTCAGTTTTTCCTTGCTTAAGAAATTCTAATATTTTCTCTAATTCTTTCTTTACTTGCTTGTTGGTTTTTTGGTGCTGTAAATATGTAGTAATACTTTTATGCACCTTACTTAGTGATTTCAAGTAAGCTGGTCTATGATTAATAATACGTATCCAAATACCCTTTTGACTGCTAATTCGTATAAAAAAGGTATTTATATTCATTTTACTGCCGTTAAAAATGGCATGTACTAGTAACTTTAAATTATTAGGAATAGTTGTAAAATTAAACCAATTAGTTTCTTTAGTTTTGATTTCTGTCAGGTGTTCCAATTCCTTAATCGAAATCCTACTCCTCGAGTGAAGGATTTGTTTTTGAAGTGAAGAATATTTATCTCTAATTTTTTTTTGCTGTATTTTATTAGTTATAAAATTACATAGTTGATTTAATGGGATGAGATGTTTCTCTTTGATGCCATCAAGACGTATAATTAAATATCCAATGGAACATTTTATGATACCTGAAAGTTGACCAATTTTGTGTAAATTAATATTTTTTAACTCATCGGGGATTTCTTCGGTTCGGATCCATCCTATTTGCCCTCCTATACGTGCAGAAATAGGATCTATAGATTTTTGTTTGGCTAGTTCCACAAAATCCGCACCATTTTTTAATTGATTTAACAATGATTTGGCTTCTTTTTCGGTTTTTAGTTGAATTATTCGATATTTATATTGAGGTAATTCCATGTAATCTAATTTATATTTCTCATACCATTGCTTGATTTCAAGCTCACTTACATACGGCTTAGAAATCTTATTTGCATTTAATTCTAAATAATTAATCCTAATCTGCTCAGGTAACATGAAATGTTTTAAATTTTTTTGATAAAAATTATTGATTTCATCTTCACTAACTGGTGTTTTGGCTGCTATATAGTTAATATCAACTGCGGCTTGACGAATTAAACGTTTTTGAAGAACTAGTCTTGTTAATGTATTTACCTCCTTTGGTAATAAAAAATCTGTTTTGACTATGGTAGATAATAATTGTTGAACTGCTAATTGCTTACGTAAAGATTCTGCATATTGCTTGCCTGTTATTCCCAGTATTTTTAGTATATTTCTATACTTGACATTGTCAAATTTACCGTTAATCATGAAATCTCTTTGATTTAAAATGATCGGTTTAATTTGTTCATCATTGATATCAATTCCTATTTTTTTTACATACTGTTGAAGTAGTACTTCATCTATTAGATTTTGTAAAATCAAATTACGGAATTGTTGCATAGCATTTTCATTGGTAATAATTTTAGGCCATTCTTGACCTAATAATTGACTAGCAAATCTCAATGATTCTTCAAATTGCCATTTACTAATTTTTTGTCCATTGATACTGATCATATAATCATTTTTAGGATAAAAAACTCTGTAATTTCCTATTGCTGTTATTACCATCATCAATATGATAATGACCAATATTATTTTAACTACTATACGATTTCTTACCATATGAAGATGTATTCCTTTAATATTTAATAACTAAAATGACATACATGTTTACGGACTGATCGGATCATTTTGTAATGCAATTTTAAGAACTTCTTCAACTTGTTTTACTGGATAAATCTTCAAATTTATTTTAATGTTAGCTGGAATATTTTCCAAATTCCGTTGATTTCCATAAGGAATAACTACAGTTTTTATACCTTCTCTATGAGCAGCCAATAATTTTTCTTTTAAACCACCAATAGGTAATACTTGCCCTGTTAGAGTAATTTCTCCAGTCATTGCTACATCCGCACGAACCGGATTTTCTGTTAAACAAGATACTAATACAGTACACATAGAAACACCCGCACTGGGTCCATCTTTGGGTGTTGCACCATCAGGGACGTGTATATGGATATCATTGGTTTCATGAAAATTATGCTTAATACCCAGCTTATTTGCTAAGGTTCTTACTACTGTTATAGCTGCTTGGATAGATTCTCGCATTACTTCTCCTAATGAACCGGTATAATAGAATTTTCCTTTTCCTGGAAGACAAGAACTTTCAATTCTTAACACTTCTCCTCCATTTTCTGTCCAAGCCAGACCAGAAACTTGACCAATACTATTTTGACTCAAAGCTTTACCATACTCTAAACGTTGAATACCCAAATAGTATTCAAGATTATCTTTTTTTACTTCTATAGATTTTATAGTTGTATCCATAAGTATAATTTTTACAACCTTACGACATAATTTTGCCAATTCTCGTTCAAGATTACGTACTCCTGCTTCGAAAGTATAGAAACGAATAATATTTAGAATAGCTTGTTCATCCACAAGGATTTCATTTCTTTTTAAGGCATTCCGCTTGATCTGTTTTGGTAGTAAATAACGATTAGCTATATTTAACTTTTCGTCTTCTGTATATCCAGGAATCCGAATGACTTCCATACGATCTAATAGAGGATGAGGAATCTTCATAGAATTAGAAGTAGCAATAAACATTACATCGGATAAATCATAATCTACTTCTAGATAATGATCATTAAATGCATGATTTTGTTCAGGATCCAAAACTTCTAATAAAGCAGCAGCAGGATCTCCTCGAAAATCCGATGACATTTTATCTATTTCGTCTAATAAAAATAAGGGATTTTTTACACCTATTTTGGCCATTTTCTGAATTAATTTGCCTGGCATTGAGCCAATATAGGTACGACGATGTCCTCTGATTTCTGCTTCGTCACGTATTCCGCCCAAAGCCATACGAACATATTTACGTCCAGTAGCTTTTGAGATTGATTTGGCGAGAGATGTTTTACCTACTCCAGGAGGACCTACGAGACAAAGGATAGGACCTTTATTTTTACTTATACGATTTTGAACGGCTAGATACTCAAGAATTCTTTCTTTTACATTATCTAAACCAAAATGATCATTATCCAATCTTTCTTTGGCCTTCGGAAGATTTTTTTGAATTTTAGTACGAGCAGACCAAGGAACTTGAAACATCCACTCAAGATAATTCCGTATAACTGTTGCTTCTGAGGACATTGGAGACATCATTTTTAATCTTTGTAGTTCAGATTCAGTTTTTTTGCGTGCTTCCAGAGGCATCTTAGCATCTAGGATTTTTCTTTTTAAAACTTCATTTTCATCATCCTCATCAGGAGCTGATTCTTCATCTATTTCCCCCAGCTCTTTTTTAATTGCTTTTATTTGCTCATGTAGATAATACTCTCGCTGACTTTTTTCCATTTGTTTTTTTACACGGTGGTGTATGCTTTCCTCGAGCAGTAATAAATCCATTTCTACTTCCAACATTGCTATTAAACCTTCTAGTCGTTCATTAACATTAGCTATTTCTAGTAAGGACTGTTTGTCAGTAGTTTTTAGAGGAATATGAGCAGCTACTATATCCCCAAGATGTGCAGCATTGTGAATATTCTCTAATACTGTTAAAATTTCCAGAGGAATTTTTTTATATAATTGAAGATATCCTTCAAATTGATTAAGAGTAGCACGCCTCAATAATTCCTGTTTTCGCTTATCACTTCTTGAAGAAAGAACATATTGGATTTTAGCCATAAAAGATTCTTCACCATCATCACTCAACTCAGTAATGCGAGCTCTTCTTAAACCTTTAACCAAAATTTTTCTGGTCCCATCTGAGAGCTTTAAAACATGCAGAATTGAGGCAACGGTTCCAATTCTAAAGATATTCTCAGTGTCCGATTCATCTTCTCGAAAAAATTCTTTTTGTGTTACTAACAGAATTTTTTTACCTTGATTCATTGCTACCTCAATACATTTAATCGATTGTTGACGAGCAAGGAATAATGGAATCACCATATGCGGATAAACTACAACATTACGCAGCGGTAACACAGGGATTATTATAATGCGTTCCGAATACTTACGGTTCATAATATAGCTCTCTCTTAGTTGATTTGGCCGCTAGGATGTTATTTATTCAAATATAATATGAAGCATATATTGTATATATATAATTCATCTATATTTTACACCTTAGGTGATGAAAAAAATAAATACAATTAAAAAGAAGAATTACTCGCCAGAGGCTTGTTGCTTTTTAACAAGTATAGGAACAGTTTGTCCTTCAATAACTGATTTATCAATCACAATTTTTTCAATATTTGTCATGGATGGTAAATCATACATAGTATGAAGTAAGACGTTTTCAATAATAGAACGTAAACCCCGTGCTCCAGTTTTACGTAATATGGCTTTTTGGGCAATAGATGCTAAAGCTTCATCACTAAATTCTAAAATTACACCTTCCATATTAAATAATGCTTGATATTGTTTAGTAAGTGCATTTTTAGGTTCCTTTAAGATCTTAATTAGAGATTCCTCATTTAATTCGCTTAGAGTAGTAACTACAGGAAGACGACCAATAAATTCTGGAATTAATCCAAACTTGATTAAGTCTTCTGGTTCTACTTGTTCTAATAACTCATTTTCAGACAATTTTTCATCATATTTTTTGATTATCGCTCCAAAACCAATTCCAGAGCTTGAACTGGCTTCAACACGTCGAGCAATCATTTTTTCTAGGCCTGTAAATGCACCACCACAGATAAATAGAATATTAGAAGTATTAACTTGCAAAAATTCCTGTTGCGGATGTTTACGCCCCCCTTGTGGTGGTACAGCAGCCACTGTACCCTCTATTAATTTTAAGAGAGCTTGTTGAACCCCTTCTCCCGAGACATCTCTAGTAATAGATGGATTATCTGATTTTCGGGAAATTTTATCAATTTCATCAATATAAACAATACCACATTGTGCCTGTTTCACATCATAATTACATTTTTGTAATAATCTTTGGATTACATTCTCAACATCCTCCCCTACATACCCTGCTTCAGTTAACGTAGTTGCATCTGCAATAGCAAATGGTACCTGCAATATTCGTGCAAGTGTTTCAGCTAAAAGCGTTTTTCCACTTCCTGTAGGACCAATTAATAATATATTACTCTTTCCTAAGTCAATTTCATTAGTAATCAATAAACGTTTATAGTGATTATATACAGCAACTGCTAGCACTTTTTTAGTTTTTTCATGACCGATAACATAAGAATCCAGATGCTTACGAATTGTATGTGGAGTTGGTAAGGTTTTTTTTCCTTCATCGTGCGTTGTTACTTCTTTTATTTCTTTGATAACTATATCGTTACATAACTTAACACATTTATCGCAGATACTTATAGAATTTCCGGCTATTATTTTATGTACTTGATATTGGCTTTTTCCACAAAAAATACAGCAGTACAGTTCTGAACTGTTTCTGTCTGTGCGATTATCTATCATTAGTGAACCTCTTTACTTTATAATTCGCAATTATTCCTTACTTCAATAGTATTACTCTCGATTAGTAAGTATCGAATCAACTAAACCATATTCTACTGCTTCATTAGCAGATAGAAAATAGTCTCTTTCTGTATCTTTTTCTATTACTTCAAGGGGTTGTGCGGTATGATGAGCCATCAGCTGATTTATTCGATTCTTTATTCTTAAAATTTCGCGAGTATGTATTTCTATATCCGTGGCTTGTCCACGATAGGCACCTAGTGGCTGATGAATCATAACACGCGAATTAGGTAAACAAAATCGTTTACCTTTAGCACCCGCTGTAAGTAAAAATGCACCCATAGAGGCTGCTAATCCTATACAGATAGTACTAATATCTGGTTTAATAAATTGCATGGTATCATAAATTGACATACCTGCAGTAATAATTCCTCCTGGTGAGTTTATATACAAATATATGTCTTCATCAGGATTTTCAGCTTCTAAAAATAATAATTGTGCGACGATTAAATTCGCTGTATAGTCTTCAACATGACCTGTCAAGAAAATTATACGCTCTTTAAGGAGACGAGAATATATGTCGTATGCTCGCTCACCTCTCGAGTTCTGTTCAATGACCATTGGTACAAACATCATTTTTGATACTATTTCTGGTTCTCCACCAGAGCTTTTATATGACATATTTTATCTCTTTTTTACAGTAACTAATTAAATCAAGTATTGTTCATATTTTACTATCATTTTTCTTAAATCCTGAAAGGGGATTTTTTCTTCGGTAATTACGCACTGATTCATAATTAGTTCTACTGCCATATCTTCTAATACTAACTTATGAATAGTTTTCATCGTTTCATTATTTTTACGAAAATATTTTCTTAATGATTGAATACGTCGTTCTTCTACTTGAAGTTTATTAATACGGATTACTTCATTTAATAATAAGCCTAAAGTCACACGATTCTTGGCTTGTTTTTCTAAAAGGCTATGTGGAAATAATTTTTTAATACCAGATGGTTGAAACGAATTTTTCAATTCGGTTTCTAAAAGTGAAATAGGAACTTCAATTTTATTATTCATTAACAATCCATGAAATATCTGTAATTTAATAAAATGACGTACTGTATTCTTAAGTTCTCGTTGCATATTTTTTCGTATTTCATCACGTAATTTTACTATAGATCCTTCAGTTTCCGGTACTCCTAAATGTTTTATTAATTCTTCATTGAGTTCTGGTACTTGACATTCTTCTATTTTTTTCAAAACAATACTAAATTTAGTAGTAATAATTTGATTTGTTTCTTCATCAGGAAAATTTAATTCAACTATAAAATTCTCCCCAATTTTATGACCAAGAATTTTTTGGTCCAAGTCAAAATCCATAGATTTCGGTTCTATAATTAAAATTAGCGAGTGAATTTTATTAATTTCATCGTTTTCCAAATTTATTAATTCTATAGTTACACGATCCCAAAATTTTACTGGACGATTAACAGTGTTCCAAACTCCTTGTCGTCTACAAAGCTCAACAAGCATATTATCTACATCTTGTTTATTTACTTCAACCATTGGTTTTTTCACTTTAATACAATCAAATTCTTTCAATTTAATTTCAGGATAAATGTCAAATTCTATAACATAGGTAAAATCATTGCCTTCTTTATATTCCCAGGGAATGTAATTCACTTTTCCAACAGGAACCAGGTTGTTTTGATTCATTATTGTAATTAATTTTTCTTGCATAAGATCAGTTAAGACCTCATGAAGTATAGACATACCATAACGTTGGGATACTATTTTCAGGGGCACTTTACCTTGACGAAATCCATCAAGACGAACTTTTTGAGCAACATGGATTAATTTGGTTTGAACCAGATTTTTAATTTCCTCTGCAGGAATAGTAATTTTTATTCTACGTCCAAGATTATTAGTTTTTTCGACTGAAACTTGCATCTATCTTCTTACCTCAAAAATTTAGAGATTTTATTTAATGAGTGGTTTTTTAGTTTATAGAAAAAGATTAAACCATTATAATATTTACAAATAATCATGAATAATAAATACATACATTAATAACATAACTCTTTATAATGAGTCGATAATGAATTTTTTAATTAGTGATTATTAGAAATGAACTAACTGTATTTACAGTATTAATACCTTCTATTACAATATAAAATAAGATTTGCATGCTAGCAGAGCAGAGGTATTAAATGGAGTCAAATAAATTATTAAAAAAAATGTTTAGGAGATTATATTTATTTACGATTGTCATCTTATTAAATAGTTGTGACATAGTTTTATTAAATCCTAAAGGAAGAATTGGTATAGAGCAACGTACACTAATATTAATAGCGCTAGGTTTAATGTTATTAGTTGTAATTCCTGCTATTATAATGGCTATTGTATTTCCATTAAAATACCGACATACTAATATTAATGCTCAATATAGTCCTAATTGGTCTCATTCGTATAAAATTGAGGCTATAATTTGGCTAGTTCCGATTTTGATTATTATTTGTCTTGGAATTCTCACTTGGAAAAGTTCTATTGATTTAGAACCAAAAAAACCTCTAGTGTCTCCTATTGCTCCTTTAAAAATTGAAGTAGTATCAATGGATTGGAAATGGTTATTTATTTATCCAAAGCAAGGAATAGCATCAGTAAACCAAATAGCTTTTCCAATCAAAACTCCAATTGAATTTAAAATTACCTCTTATTCTGTCATGAATTCTTTTTTTATTCCTTCTTTAGGAAGTCAAATATATGCTATGCCTGGAATGCAAACTAAACTAAATCTAATTGCAAATAAATCAGGTACTTATCGAGGTATATCCTCTGCATATAGTGGTAGGGGTTTTTCTAATATGAAATTTGCTGTTATTGCAACACCAGATGTAGCGTCTTTTTATAAGTGGATAGCTAAAGCCAAACATGCAAACGCTACCTTGAATATGAAATCTTTAGAAAAGCTACTAGCTGTACCTACTATAAACAATCACGTAGAATTTTTTTCTAACATTAAGCAAAATTTATTTAACAACATTATAAAGAAGTTGAAATATAAAGATAGCGCTCGTGCCTCATCACATTTTAAACCTAATAAACCACTGGTAGTTATAAGATCATGAGGTTGTAAGATAATATACTTAAGGAATTAATTTATATGTTTGGAAAATTAACAATCAATGCTATTCCATATAATGAACCTATTATTCTAGGCACTCTGGTTACTATTTTTATTATAGGATTTATTATACTAACTACCATAACATATATGGGAAAATGGAAGTATTTATGGAATGAGTGGTTAACTTCAGTAGATCATAAAAGATTAGGAATTATGTACATGATTCTTGGATTAGTTATGATGATTCGAGGCTTTGCTGATGCTATTATGATGCGTAGTCAGCAGGCGATCGCATCAGCAGGACAACCAGGATTTTTACCTCCTTACCACTATGATCAAATATTTACAGCTCATGGTGTCATTATGATTTTTTTTGTAGCAACACCGTTAATTATCGGTTTAATGAACTTTATAGTACCTTTACAAATTGGTGCACGTGATGTTGCTTTTCCTTTTCTTAATAATTTAAGTTTTTGGCTTACCGTTGCTGGAGCACTTTTAGTAAATATTTCATTAGGAATAGGAGAATTTGCTCAGGTAGGATGGGTAGCTTATCCCCCACTGTCTGGTATTGAGTATAGTCCAGGTGTAGGAGTTGATTATTGGATTTGGAGTTTACAAATTTCTGGAATTGGTACCCTACTAACAGGGATTAATTTTTTAGTTACTATTCTTAAAATGCGAGCTCCAGGTATGAATTTATTTAAAATGCCAGTATTTACATGGACTGCTTTGTGTTCTAATATATTAATTATTATGGCATTTCCCATATTAACTGTAACTATTGGATTGCTCACCATAGATCGTTACTTAAATACCCATTTTTTTACAAACGATATGGGTGGTAATATGATGATGTATATAAATCTTATATGGGCATGGGGGCATCCAGAAGTATACATCTTAGTATTGCCTGTATTTGGTATTTATTCAGAGATAGTAGCAACTTTTTCTAAAAAAATGCTTTTCGGTTATACATCCCTTATTTGGGCAACTATTGTTATCACAATACTTTCATTTATTGTATGGTTACACCATTTTTTTACTATGGGAGCAGGATCGAATGTGAATGCTTTTTTTGGAATTAGCACCATGATTATTGCTATTCCAACCGGTGTGAAAATTTTTAACTGGCTATTCACTATGTATGAAGGACGTGTTCAATTAACTTCTCCTATGCTGTGGACCATAGGTTTTATTATAATCTTTTCCATTGGAGGAATGGCAGGAGTATTATTAGCTATTCCTGGAGCCGATTTTGTACTACATAACAGTCTTTTTTTAATAGCACATTTTCATAGTGTCATTATCGGGGGGGTAGTTTTTGGATGTTTCGCGGGATTAAATTACTGGTTTCCTAAAGCTTTTGGATTTCTATTAAATGAAAAGTGGGGTAAACGTTCTTTTTTCTTTTGGTTTATTGGTTTTTTCTTTGCTTTTATGCCGTTGTATATACTAGGATTAATGGGAATGACACGTCGTCTGAGTCAAAATATTGATCCTCAATTTCATTTTTTATTAGTGGTTGCGGCTTTTGGAACTCTAATCATTGCACTTGGCATCGTCTGTTTTTTAATACAAATATATACTTCTATTATTGATCGCAATAAAAATCGGGATCTTTCTGGTGATCCTTGGGATGGACGTACTCTAGAATGGTCAACATCTTCACCTCCTCCTTTTTATAATTTTGCTATAATACCCGAAGTAGAAGAACGTGATGCCTTTTGGGATATCAAACAGAAACATCGATGTATTGAATACAAATCAAACGATTATAAAGACATCCATATGCCAAAAAATAGTAGCGCAGGAATTGTGATTGCTACTTTTAGTGTACTGTTTGGTTTTGCCATGGTTTGGTATATATGGTGGTTAGCTGGAATAAGTTTTTTGGGCATAATTATATCATGGATCATGAATAGTTTTGATGAAAAAAATCATTATTATGTTCCTATAAGCGAAATTATACAAATTGAAAATCAACATATTGAACAAAGGAAGCAGGGAGGATCTAAAAATGTCAATTAAAATTAATCACCTCCTCCATATTACTGATAGTAAAAAAATTTTTGGCTTTTGGATATACTTGATGAGCGATTGTATTCTTTTTGCTTCCTTATTTGCTACTTATGCAGTTATGATGAATGGAACAGCTAACGGTCCTATAGGTAGAGAAATTTTTTCTCTACCATTGGTATTAACCGAAACTGCTTTTTTACTGTTTAGTTCAGTAACTTATGGTATGGCGATGGTGGTTCTTCAGAAGTCGGATGATAATAACCCATATGAAGTGTTGATTTGGTTATTATTAACTTTTATTTTAGGATGGATTTTTGTAGGAATGGAATTTTATGAATTTCATAATTTAGTTATTGAGAACTGTGGACCTAATCGCAGCGGATTTTTATCGGGTTTTTTTACGTTAGTAGGTACACATGGAATACATGTAATAGCAGGATTAATTTGGATGATAGTTTTAATGTCTCAGATAATTATAAAAAAGGGTATTACTGGGGATGTTAGAACTAAAATGGTATGTTTAAGCTTATTTTGGCATTTCTTAGATGTGATATGGATATGCGTATTCACCATAGTATATTTACTAGGGGTTCTATAATGAAAAATCATACTAATTTTAAACATTCTCATATCAAGACCTACTTAATTGGTTTTATTATGTCAATAATATTGACAATTATTCCTTTTTGGTTAGTAATAAATAGAAAAATTTTTCCGTATACTTCAGTTTTAATTATAGTACTTACTTGTGCTATACTCCAAATAATTATTCATTTAAGATGCTTCCTACATATAGATTACTCTATGCAACAACGTTGGAATTTATTAACTTTAATTTTTACTATAAATATAATTGCAATATTCGTGATAGGTTCTTTATGGATTATGGGGAATCTCAATTATAATATGATGAATTAATTAGAATGACTGTAAAATTCAACCAATAAAAATCGGTTTTCGATAAAAAAAATTAATCTTTAATCGTTTGATTCATGATATACTAGAATAAATACAAAATAGTTGTTTAGCAAACTCTAACTGTATTGATGTCTATCTATTTAAATTTAAAAGGTAATATTGATGTCCAAGATTAAAGGTAACGTTAAATGGTTTAATGAATCTAAAGGATTCGGTTTCATTACTCCGGAAGATGGTAGTAAGGATGTGTTTGTTCATTTTTCTGCTATCCAGAGCAATGGATTCAAAACTCTGGCTGAAGGACAGCGTGTAGAGTTTGAAATTACTAATGGCGCTAAAGGCCCTTCTGCTGCTAACGTTACTCTAGTAAGTTAACAGTCAGGATTAAAAACCCGTCTATCATGTCGGGTTTTTAATTAACTTTTTTTTACGTTACGTATGTAGCTTGTAAATCTGCATGATAAGAAGACCGTACTAATGGTCCACAAGCAGCATGTTGAAATCCCATTGCTATTGCTTTTTCTTTTAGGTGCAAAAATTCTTCGGGGCTGACATAACGTTTAACCGGAAAATGGTGAGGACTTGGCTGCAGATATTGACCTATTGTTAACATGGTGACACCATGAAGTCGTAAATCTTGCATAACTTGAAGAATTTCAGAATAGGTTTCTCCTAAACCTACCATAATACCCGATTTAGTTGGTATATTAGGATGATATTTTTTAAAATATTTTAGTAATTTTAAAGAAGAATTATAATTTGCTCCAGGACGGATTTTACCATACATTTTTGGCACAGTTTCTAGATTATGATTGAATATATCTGGGGGCATAGTACTAAAAATTTTCAATGCATAATCTTGACATCCCCTAAAATCCGGTACTAAAATTTCAATTTTAATTTTACTATTACTCTGTTTTATTGCACGTATGCATTCAACAAAATGTTGAGCGCCCCCATCATGTAAATCATCTCTATCAACCGAAGTAAGAACTACATAAGATAAATTCATGTCCTTAATAGTTCTTGCCAAGTTTTTTGGTTCATATACATTAAGAGGCAATGGTCGACCATGTCCTATATTACAGAATGGGCAACGTCGCGTACAAATATCTCCTAAAATAAGAAAAGTAATTTTACCTTGATTAAAACATTCGGCAATGTTAGGACAAGAAGCTTCTTCGCAAACCGAATGTAAACCATTTTGACGTATTAATGCTTTTATACTCAATAAACGTTTAGAATCAGTCGGTAATTTTATTCTTAACCATTGGGGTTTTTTAGGATTAGGAGTGTTATTGTCTTCGGGTTCTAAGACTACTTTTTCTGTATTACGATTATTGTGTTTGATTTGTATCATTATTATTACTACTTACTATAGGTATTTATAAATATATAAACAATATACAATATTTAAATCATTATTCTACTAATAAAAATGACTGACAAATTTTTTAATTAATATAGGATATACGTCTAATACTGTAATATCAGGCTTAAAATCACTTAATTGTGTCATTTTTAGATCCGCCAATCCACATGGATTGATAAGTCGAAAAGGTGATAAATCCATATTAATATTAAGTGCGAAACCATGCAGAGAACATCCCTTTTTGATACGTAATCCAAGTGAACAGATTTTTTTATTATCTATATAAACTCCTGGTGCATTACGACGTATATAAGCTTCAAGATTAAAATATTTTAAGGTATCAATAACTGATTGTTCTATAATAGTTAGTAACTGTCGCACACTTATTTTTCTACGTTTTAAATCAATCATAATATAAATGATTAATTGACCAGGACCATGATACGTTATTTTACCTCCTCGATCCGTTTGTAATACAGCAATATTATCAATAATAATTTGATTATTATTTTTTTCAGCCTTTCCTTGAGTAAAAATTGGAAAATGTTCAACCAGCCATAATTCATCAGTTGTTTTTGAGTGACGTTTTTCAGTAAAATGATGCATAGCATTAGAAACTAATATCCAAGATTGTAAACCGAGATAGCGAATGACAAATTTTTGCATACAATGATAAAAATCATTTAGGACAACTTAATAATAATGATAGATTTTCTAATCTAATCCATAATAATGGTATCTGTTTATGAGAATTTTTTAGGGATACTTCAATTTCTACTAATAAACCAATAGATTTTTGAATCTGGTGTATATTTAACCGCTGTAATGCTTTATTAAATAATAGCTGACGTTTATATATAATTCTGTACTGATTAAATAAAACTTGTATGGTTGTTGTACTCATTTTGAGTTGTAGTAGGATCATTAAATGATATTGCAAAACATAACACAATGAAGAAATTTCATTTCCTTGTTTACGTAATTGATGGATAATATGCAAAGCTCGATCAGAATCTCCTGTGAATACAGCTTCTACCCAGTGAATATTTTCAAAATGAGCCATATCATTGACAATATTTACTATCCGAGATAGTGTTACTATACCATTAGGTAAAAATAAAGTTAACATTTCTAGAATTTGAACTAAGGCTAATAAATTTCTCTCATAGTTATATGAGATCCAGTTCAGAGCATCTCTTTCTATTTTTAATCCCATTTTTTCTGCTCTTTTACTAATCCATCTTGGTAATTGAGAAACTTCCGGTGTGCTACAATAAACAAGTACACTGGATTTAAAATCCAAATCAAAAATCTTTTTTGTTACTATAATTAGTATTATATTAAGATATAAAGGTAATAATTCTATTAGATAAAATAATTTTTCTTTCCATAAAGGATGAGATGATTTATTAGATAATATTAATCGTAAAATGCGTGTGGTAGCAAATAAACTTTGCTTCTTAAAATTATTTAATAGCTCATTCCAATCAGTTTTTATGTTTAAAATTACATTACAGTATTCATATAAACCTAATTTACGAGCATGTTTACGTATAATTTCTTCACTTTCTTTTAATAAAAAAGGATCTTTTCCAGCTAAAATATAGCACCTATAACGGAATGGATTTTGTTCTAGATATAATTCTAGTTGTTCAGAATAAACTTTTACCATTACTTTACAATACTATTTTAGTATCAAATTTATTAACTTATTTGGAACATAAATAGTTCGATGTAAACTCAATCCTTTACCTTTGATAAATTTAGATACTCGCTTATCTTCTATAGCTATTTGCTGTATTTGTTGCTTGGTTGCGTTATTCGATACTAAGATCCTACTACGTACTCTGCCATTGATTTGGACTATAATCCACATGTCTTTTTTTACTAATGCTTGTTTATCTACTTGTGGCCATCTTGCATGATCAATACTTACATCTTCTCCATGTATTGCTTGCCATAATACAAAACAAATATGTGGTGTAAAAGGATATAACATTAATACAATAGCTCTAATGGCTTCTTGGAATATAGATCTATCTTGTTCACTATTTTGATTTTTTACCCTACTTAGCTTATTTGTTAATTCCATAATAGCAGCAATAGCTGTATTGAAAGTTTGTCTTTGATCAATATCATAAGTAACTTTAGCAATAGTTTTATGTAGTTGATAACGTAAAAATTTTGGTTCTTCATCTAATTTTGTGTTATCAATAACCGAATTAGTTGATCGTAGGTTATTAATATGATTATATACTAAATTCCAAACCCGTTTCAAAAAACGATAGCACCCTTCTATACCTGATTCACTCCAATAAATTGGCATTTCTGCAGGTGCAACAAACATTAAAAATAAACGTACTGTATCCGCGCCATATTGTTCAATCATTTTATTTGGATCAATACCATTATTTTTTGATTTAGACATTTTACTGACACCCGCATGAACTAATTTTCTTCCCATATTATCTGTAGCTTGTATAATTTTACCCGTTTTATCACGTATAATCTTCACATCTACAGGAGAAATCCATTGGCGTTCTCCAGTTTTTTCAAGGTAATAAAAAGTATCGGCTAGTACCATTCCTTGACATAATAAACGTTGAGCTGGTTCATCAGTATTAACCAAACCAGCATCACGAAGTAATTTGTGATAGAAGCGAAAATACATTAAATGCATAATAGCATGCTCAATTCCACCTATATACTGATCTATAGGTAACCAATAATTAGTAGCGGATGGATCTAGCATTCCTTGAGAATAATGAGGACAGGTATAACGTGCATAATACCAAGAAGATTCCATAAAAGTATCAAAAGTATCTGTTTCTCTTTGTACTGGTTCACCTTGAATAATTAGATTTCTCCATTTGTTGTCATTTTTTAGTGGATTGGTTATACCATCTAGAATTCTATCTTCGGGTAGAATTACGGGGAGATCTTTTTCTGCCACTGGAAAATATTGGGTATCTCGTATAATCATAGGAATAGGAGTACCCCAATAACGCTGACGAGAAACTCCCCAATCACGCAAATGATAGTTTTGTTTACGTTTACCTACACCTTTATCTATAAGAATTTTAATAATTTCATCGCACACTACTTCAGGAAACATACAACTTGTTGAGGTAGAATCATTAAGCGTTACTTTTTTAATGGGTAGATTAAGATTAGATTTAGTAGTAAATTTCCAATTCTGCGGATTAGTAGTTATCATAATACCATCAGTTCCATATATAAAATTCACAATCCAAATGGGTAATGATTTATTAGTAATCGGATGAATAGCAAAGAGTCCTAGAGCTATTCCTAATTTTTCTAAATTTGCAAGTTCTGCTTCAGTAACTTGAAGACTGCAATATTTTTTTATAAAAAGTTTTAAATTTTGGTTATCATTTGCCGATTCCTTAGCTATAGGATGATTTATAGCAATAGCAATACAAGTTGTACGCATAAGAGTCTCGGGTTGGGTAGTATATATAGTAATTTTTTTTTTGGATCCAATTACAGAAAATGTGATTTCTATTCCTTTTGAATATCCAATCCAATTACGTTGCATAGTTTTAACTTTTTCAGGCCAATATTTAAGTTGTTTTAATCCATGAAGTAGTTCATCTGCATATGCAGTTATTCGGATGAACCATTGATAAATTTTTCGGGTTTCCAATTTGGTATCACAACGCCAACAACATCCATTTACTACTTGCTCATTTGCTAATACAGTTTGATCTTTAGGACACCAATTCACCATTGAATACTTTCTATATGCTAGTCCTTTTTTATATAACTGAATAAAAAACCACTGTTCCCAACGATAATATTCTGGATGACATGTTATTAACTCTCTACTCCAATCATAGCTAAATCCTAATGATTGAAGTTGTTTTTTCATATAATGAATATTGCTATAGGTCCAATATGCAGGAGCCGTATGATTTTTTATAGCAGCATTTTCTGCTGGTAAACCAAATGCATCCCAACCTATAGGATATAGTACATTTTTACCTAGCATTCGCTGATATCTAGCAATGACATCACCAATTGTATAATTACGAACATGACCCATGTGCAAACTACCAGATGGATATGGTAGCATAGATAAACAATAGTATTTTTCCTTACCTTTTATTTCTGTAGTATGAAAAGTTTTATTAATTCTCCAATAATCTTGAACATACGCTTCTATTTCTTGCGGAAGATATTGATCTTGCATAATAATTATAATCCAATTCTTATGATTTTATGGAACATAGATAGTCAAATGTTATCTAAAATTTCGGTTTTTTTTACATAACATACGGATCTAAGTATCCCAAATCCAACATGATTTGAGTTTCTATTAATTCCATTTTTTTTGCATCATTCTCACAATAATGATTGTATCCTAACAAATGTAAAGTACCGTGAATAACTATATGAGCCCAATGTGATAGAAGTGATTTTTGTAGTTCTCGTGCTTCTTCTTCTATAAGAGAACTACAGATGACAATATCTCCACCAAGTAAATACTCTGTAGTTGGTTTGGTTAAAAATGGTTGATAAAAAGAGAAAGACAATATATTAGTCGGTTGATTCTTATTTCGATAACGAAAATTTAATATCTGACTCTCAATTTTATCTACTAAACGAATTGTGATTTCTTGTTTACCAGGAGATAGAAATAAAACTGCTTCTAACCATTTATGGAACGAAGCTTTTTTTGGAATAAAAACGCTTGGTTTACAAACTATTTGTAGCTCAAAATTTATCAAACTCATCTAATTCTACTCTTATACTCAGAAGCGACGATAGACTGTTTTCAGTGTGTATCAATCAGACACCCCCTGAGAGAATTTGGACAAACTTCAGTAATTTTTACCTGAACAAATTTACCAATGAGTTCTGGAGGACCCTGAACATTCACTACACGATTATTGTCTGTTCTACCTGATATTTCTAAAATATTTTTACGTGAAAGTCCATCCACAAGAATTCGTTGCACCGTGCCTAACATGCGTCGACTCCAAGACATGGCTTGTTGATTAAGAAGTGCTTGTAATAAATATAATCGATGTTTTTTTTCTTCTTCAGTAGTATTATCAGCAAAAGTAGCAGCTGGAGTTCCAGGTCTAGGAGAATAAATAAAACTAAAACTCATATCGAAATCAATATCTCTTATTAGTTGCATGGTAGACTCGAAATCTTCCGATGTTTCACCAGGAAAACCAACAATAAAATCTGAACTAATTTTAATATCAGGACGTGCAGACCGTAATTTATGAATGATTTTTTGGTATTGTGAGGATGTATATCCTCTCCTCATTAACTTCAGGATACGATTTGAGCCACTTTGTACTGGTAAATGTAAGAAACTAACTAATTTTGGAAGATAACTATAAACTTCAATAATATCATCTGTGAAATGTCTAGGGTGGCTAGTAATAAATCGAATGCGATCTATTCCATCAATAGATGCTACAAGACGTAAGAGATCAGAAAATAAGTAGCGTTTATTTTTCCATATACTACAATATGCATTAACATTTTGTCCTAATAAATTAACTTCTCGCACTCCTTGTTTTACTAGATTAGATATTTCTAATATAATATCGTTACATGAACGACTTATTTCTTTACCACGTGTATAGGGTACTATACAGAAAGAACAAAATTTATTACATCCTTCCATAATAGAAATATTAGCAGTAGGACCTTGATTGGTTGTCAATATATGATTAGATAACAAGTAATCAAATTTATTTCCAGGAAAAGTGACATCTACAATCGGGTTATGTGAATTAATGACACTCTTAATCATTTGGGGCAAATAATGTATCGTTTGTGGTCCAAATATAATATCAACATAACTAGCGCGCTTAAGGATTTGTTTCCCTTCTTTTGCAGCCACACAACCGCCAACTCCTATAATGAGTTGGGGGTTATTTTTTTTGAATACTTTCCATCTTCCTAATTGATGAAAAACTTTTTCTTGGGCTTTTTCACGTATAGAACAAGTATTCAATAATAAAATATCTGCGTCTTCGGCGAGGGGAGTAAGTGAGTAACCATGGGTCTTTTGAAGTAGAGTTACAATCTTAGATGAATCATATTCATTCATCTGACAGCCCCAAGTTTTAATATATAATTTTTTTGTCATCATTATTACTACTAATTTATTTCTAAAAATCATGATCCTGGGGTACCAGGATTCGAACCTGGGAATGCCGGGATCAAAACCCGGTGCCTTACCGCTTGGCTATACCCCAATCTTTAAGTAAATTCCTTTGGTACGGAAGGCGAGATTTGAACTCGCATACTTTAATAGTGCCAGACCCTAACTCTGGTGCGTCTACCAATTCCGCCACTTCCGCAAAAATCTAATGAAATCAACCATAGTAGTGGCTACGACGGGAATTGAACCTGTGACCCCAGCATTATGAGTGCTGTGCTCTAACCAACTGAGCTACGTAGCCAACATTTTATTATATTTGATTTTTTGATATAATGCATTCATTATGTGCAACTAATCATATTAGCGTCAATAAATTTTTCAGAAGATTTTGAATTTTTTTGGTGGTGATTTCTATCATGAAGAAAAGAACATTTACTAGTAATTTTATTAAGCAAATAGTGAAGCAAGACTTAGAAAATAGAAAAATTAAAATAGTACGTACTCGGTTTCCCCCTGAACCTAATGGTTATTTACATATTGGACATGCTAAAGCCATCTGTCTTAATTTTGAATTAGCAAGAGATTATCAAGGAGAATGTTATCTTCGTTTAGATGACACTAACCCCGTGAAAGAGACTCAAGAATATGTAGAATCTATTAAAAGAGATGTGCAATGGCTGGGTTATCAGTGGAGTGGATCGGTACGTTTTTCGTCGAATTATTTCGAGCAGTTATATAATTATGCAGTTGAACTAATCAATAAAGGATTAGCTTATGTTGATGAATTAACTTATACGCAAATTCGTGAATATAGGGGAACTCTGACTACACCTGGAAAAGAGAGCCCTTATCGTACTCGTAGTATAAAATGCAACTTGCAACTATTTGAAAAAATGCGTAATGGAGAATTTACAGAAGGATCTGCATGTCTGCGTGCAAAAATTGATATGAATTCAAATTTTATTATCATGCGTGATCCAGTATTATATCGAATAAAATTGGCTTATCATCACCAAACCGGGAAAAAATGGTGTATTTATCCTATGTATGATTTTAGTCATTGTATTTCAGATGCTCTTGAGGGAATTACACACTCTTTATGTACGCTTGAATTTCAAGATAACAGACAGTTATATGAGTGGATATTAAATCATATTAATATTAATTGTCATCCAAGACCAAAACAATATGAATATTCCAGATTAAATTTAGAAAGTGCTGTGATTTCTAAACGTAAGATGAAGATATTGGTATTTAAAAAGATTGTTAACGGTTGGGATGATCCTCGATTATTAACAATTTCAGGATTACGTCGTCGGGGTTACACTCCATCCTCAATTATAGAATTTTGTCGTCGTATTGGTGTGACTAAAAAGGATAGCTTAGTTCAAATGGCTTTATTAGAAGCATGCATACGTGAAGATTTAAATAAAAATGCTCCGCGTACTATGGCAGTTTTGAGACCCTTAAAAATAGTATTAGAGAATCTTCCTTTGAATTATACAAAAATGCTGACAATGAGGAAACATCCAACTAGGCCTGAAATGGGTTACAGAAAGGTACCTTTTAATCGTGAAATATATATAGATCAAAATGATTTTTGTGAAGTAACAACTAATGCTCAATATAAAAGGTTAGTTTTAGGAGGTAAAGTCAGGTTGAGAAATGCTTATGTAATAACAGCTGAACGTCTCATCAAAGATAGAAATCATAATATTATTTGTGTTTACTGTACTTGTTCTGATGATATAAATAAGCATCAACCATATACATCTATTGATAATAAACCAAACCAACTAGGAATTATTCATTGGGTTTCTGCTTTGCATTGTTTACCAGCAGAATTTCGTATTTATGATAGATTATTTAATATTCCTAATCCTGATGCTACTGAAGATTTTTTATCAAAAATTAACCCTCATTCTCTGCAGATTTTTAATGGTTTTATTGAGGTCGGTATCATGCAAGAAAATTATAATCATTATCAATTCGAACGAGAAGGATACTTCTCTATTGATAGTCATGATTCTTCTAGTAAGAATCTTGTATTGAATCTTATTGTTAAGTTACGAGATATTTGGAACAAAAAATCCTTTTAATTATTACCATAACTGTATGGATAAAATCTACTATTTTTTGGAGATCTATTTTAAATCTAATTCTTTAGAGATTTGTATAACCCATTTTTCCACCCGCTCATTAGTTAATTCTGGTTGACGGTCTTCATCAATAGCAAGACCAGTAAAATACTGATTATTAATCAAGCTTTTAGATGAATGAAAATTATATCCTATAGTTGGCCAGCGTCCTATCAGTTTGGCTCCCTTTCTTTGAACAATATCTCGTACGGTTCCCATAGCATCGCAGAAGTATTCTGAATAATCTTCTTGATCTCCACAACCAAAGATTGCAACGTATTTATTCTCAAAACTAATGGTTTCTAGAGTTGGAAAAAAATCATCCCAATCACATTGAGCTTCACCATAATACCAAGTAGGTATACCTAATAATAATATTTGAAATTTCTCCAAATCTTCTTTACGGCTATTAGCAATATCATGAATTTTAGCTGTATTTTCACCCCCTAGCTGTTTTTGAATCATTTGTGCGATTTTTTCTGTATTACCAGTATCAGTTCCAAAAAAAATTCCAATTAGTGTGCTTTTTTGCATATGTTAATTCCTATTTTTAAATATAATCACAGGTAATTATGTTCTAATAAACTGTCGAATAATACTTAATACCTCATAAAATTTATCAAAATGTACCCAGTGTCCTGAACCAGCAATTATATGAATATGGGATTTTGGAAATTGGTTGAGCACTGAATTATAATATACCTCATTAAGGTAGTGGGAATATTCTCCACGAATAAATAAGGCAGGATTTTGCCAGGAAGGTACTATCTGCCAATCTAGTATTTCTTTATATCGTTTCTGAATACATGGCATATTAAAACGCCATTTACCATACGAAAAAGATTTTAATAGAAAATTGATAATATTATGTTCATTGATATATTGTCTCATCAAATCAGCAGCCTGTTGACGTGAAGTGATATTCGCATCATTTACTGCATTAAGAGCACTAAAAATGTTTGCATATGATTCTCTTATTTTATAAGCTACAGGAGCTATGTCAATTACTATAATTTTTTCAATTCGTTTAGGGGCTATAGCAGTCATTGTCATAGCTATTTTACCTCCCATAGAATGTCCAATTACAGTAATACGATCAATACTATTAGTATCTAGTGTCTCTAAGATATCTTGAGCCATTACCATATAATTCATTTCATCATTATGTTTTGAAGAGCCATGATTACGCACATCAACTTGAATAATTTTTCTATAATCATTCAAACCTCGTCCTAAGCTATTCAAATTACTCAAATCACCAAATAGACCATGAATCATTAGGATGGGTGTAGTTGGTTTTTGATCAATTTTTTTTGCTGAATGTTGATAAAAATTTAAATTCATAGAGATTAATTTAATATAAAATAAATTATCTAAAATCAATTATCTCATAATATATAATAAATGCATAATCTAGAATTAGAAAAATTAATTAATCAGCAACTTAATAGTGCTGTCTTCCATGATTATGTGCCTAATGGATTACAGGTAACTGGACGAGATGAAATTCAAAATATTATTACTGGTGTGACAGCATGTCAAGCGTTACTTGACCAAGCTGTTGCTAATGATGCAGATGCTATCATCGTTCATCATGGATATTTTTGGAAAAATGAATTACCTTTAATAAAAGGAATTCAACGCCAACGACTTAAAACTCTCTTAGTCAATGATATTAATTTATACAGTTGGCATTTGCCTCTTGATGCTCATCCACAGTTAGGTAATAATGTGCAGCTTGCAAAATTATTGGATATCAAAGTACAAGGAGAAATAGTTCCATTACTGTATTGGGGAACCTTCTTACAACCATTAACTAGTGAAACTTTAATCACACGAATTACAACCCAATTGGGACGAACACCGTTATATTGTGCGGATAACAAGCATGCACCCAGTTTAATTAGCAGTGTTGCTTGGTGCACTGGTGCCGGCCATAAATTTATTACTGAAGCTGCGGATTTTTGTGTCGATGCTTTTATTACCGGTGAAGCATCTGAATCTACTATTCATATTGCACGTGAAAATAAGTTGCATTTTTTTGCTGCTGGCCATCATGCAACTGAACGTGGTGGAATTCAAGCTTTAACCAAATGGTTGGAAAACCATTCCACTTTGAATATTAATTTTATTGATATATATAATCCCGTATAATTTCGTTTATATGATGATTACTTATTTTTATGTTTCAATAACTGATAAAAAGTAGGATTGTTATCACAATTGCCAATTCCACATTCAAGAAATGTAGAAACCAGATTAGCAGCAATCAACATACAAAATATAATAATATTAATTTTTTCCCATTGAGTTTTAGTTAAATTCACAGAAGGTTTTTTACTATCTTTTAAAATTAAAAGGAGAGCTATAACAACAATAGTTAATAAGGAACTCAGTAATGCTAAAGTATAAAAATGAAGATTAAAAAGAGTGCTGCCATAACCAAGATCTCCAGGAAGAATATGTAAAAATACTTGGCGCATTGCAATAATACCAGTTAGAATGCAGCCTAATAAAGCTATTCCGTAATGAATAGTTCGAATTCCAAATCTTATATTGAGAAAAAAACCTATACTTATCATGATAATTCCAACACGTTGTAATAAACATATGGGACAAGGTAATTCATTCCATATTAATTGATAATAAAATGCCATTATCAAAATAATATTGTTTCCAAATAAAACGAGCATGTTTATAAAGTTACATAATTTATGTACTTGATTATTAAAACTTTCGTTGAAATTCATGTTTTCTTCTCTAATTTAGAAGGATAAATTTAATGACGTAGTTGCATGATATTTAAACCAAGCGAGAGTTAATATTAATAATATTATCAATAGGATATAACCTGTTGTTTTGTAATTTAATAAAAAACTTATAACTGTAATAAATGCTATGAAAAATGGAAGACACATATGTATTACTCCCACGTAATAATTAATATTATTAGTCTTCAATGTATAATGATTATGAAAATTTAAATGTAATAAAATTTATTATATGACAATTGTTATAACAATGCGATAGTTTTATAATTTTACGCAAATAAACTATTTAAAAAAGCTAGATTTTTTGATGGATAAAAATGTGAAAAAACCCAGACCAGTAAATTTAAATCTTACGACCATCTACTTTCCAATCACAGCTATAGTATCAATTCTCCAACGTATGTCTGGAATAATTAATATTCTTTCGATTGGAATCATGCTAAAATTATTGCATTTCTCATTATCTTCTCCAGAAAATTTCAAAAACGTTAAATTTTTATTAACTACTTTTTATTTTAAAATAATAGCACTGGGTATTTTAATAGTGATTATATATCATGTGATTGGAGGAATCCGTCATATCTTAATGGATTTCGGATTGATTACTGAAAGTAAAATTTCCGGTACCCGTTCAGCCTATATAGTATTAATCTTGACTATTATATTTTCGATTATTATGGGAGTATTTATATGGTAAAGGCTAATTCTTCTTCTATTTTAGGTTTAAATGGTATATATGATTGGTTATTATTACGTATATCTGCAATAATAATTGGGTTCTATATAATTTATATAGGATTTTTTTTTCTTACTATAGATTCTATTAATTATATGAGTTTGCATACTTTTTTTGAATCTAAAATTACTAAATTTTTTACAATAATAGCTTTATTATCGACCATTATTCATAGTTGGATTGGTATATGGCAAGTATTAACTGATTATATTAAGTCATTAATATTACGTCTGATATTACAATTGATACATCTTTTAATTTTATGGGCATATATTATATATGGTATCATTGTGGTATGGAGGGTGTAATGTTTTTTTCAACTTTGAAGTTTGATGCGATTATTATAGGTGCCGGTGGTGCTGGGATGCGTGCGGCTTTACAAATTTCCACGGCTGGATACTCTTGTGCATTAATTTCTAAAGTTTTTCCAACTCGGTCACATACCGTATCTGCTCAAGGTGGTATTACCGTTGCACTAGGTAATCAACATTCTGATAATTGGGAATGGCATATGTACGATACTGTAAAAGGTTCTGATTATCTAGGTGATCAAAATGCCATTGAATATATGTGTAAAAATGGTCCTGAAGTTATTTTAGAACTAGAGCATATGGGACTGCCTTTTTCGCGTTCGTATGATGGTAGAATTTACCAACGTCCATTTGGAGGTCAATCGACTAATTTTGGTCGTGAACAAGCTGCACGGACAGCTGCAGCTGCTGATCGTACTGGACATGCATTATTACATACTCTTTATCAACAAAATATAAAAAATCAAACTACTGTATTCTCTGAATGGTATGCTTTAGATTTAGTAAAAAATCAAGATGGGAATATTGTGGGTTGTACTGCATTAGATATCGTAACGGGGGAAATCGTATATTTTAAAGCAAATGCTACTATTTTAGCTACTGGAGGTGCAGGTAGGATTTATCACTCTACTACTAATGCTCACATAAATACTGGTGATGGTATAGGCATGGCATTACGAGCAGGTGTACCTGTTCAGGACATGGAAATGTGGCAATTTCATCCTACAGGAATTGCAGGAGTAGGTATATTAATAACTGAAGGTTGTAGAGGAGAGGGAGGATTTTTAATAAATCGGAATGGAGAACGTTTCATGGAACGTTATGCTCCTCAAACAAGAGATTTGGCAGGACGTGATGTAGTAGCTAGATCAATCATGATTGAAATTATCGAAAATCGAGCTTTTGAGAATCCACATTGGGGTCCATATGTAAAGTTAAAATTAGATCATTTAGGAAAAGAAATTTTAGAATCTCGTTTGCCGGGAATTCTAGAATTAGCACGGACATTTGCACATGTAGACCCTACTATAGAATCAATACCAGTTATTCCTACATGTCATTATATGATGGGTGGTATTCCAACTAAAATTACAGGACAAGTTATAACCATTAATAACAAAGGTGAAGATATGATTGTTCCAGGGCTTTTTGCTGTAGGTGAAACAGCCTGTGTTTCAGTACATGGTGCTAATCGTCTAGGTGGAAATTCGTTACTTGATATAGTAGTTTTTGGACGTTCAGTTGGTATACATATCACTAAATCTCTTCACGAACAAGGTATATTACGTAGTGCTTCTGATGAAGATATTACCTATTCATTAGAACGATTAAATCGTTGGAATAATAATAGTTCGGGAGAAAATCCTCTAGATATACGTAAAAAACTACAGAGATGCATGCAACAAAATTTTTCGGTATTTCGCGAAGGTAAAACTATGAATATAGCACTCGCAGAACTCAAATTACTTCGTGAAAGTTTGAAAAATGCCTCTCTTAAAGATACTTCAAAACAATTTAATACTCAGCGTATCGAATGCTTAGAATTAGATAATTTAATGGAAACGGCTTATGTTACTGCAAGAGCGGCTATTTTTCGTACAGAGAGCCGTGGAGCCCATACTCGTTATGATTTTCCTGAAAGAGATGATAAAAATTGGTTATACCATACTTTATATTTACCGGAAAAAGATTGTATGATTTGCCGTAAAGTTAACATGCGTCCAATAATGCGGGATGCTTTTGCTCCTAAAGTTCGAACTTATTAATGAAAAAAAAATGAAATTAAATTTTTCTATTTACCGTTATAATAGTGAGACTGATAAAGTCCCATACATGCAAGATTATGTTTTAACTCTAGATAAGAGTAATCTAAATATAGCTTTATTAGATGCTTTATTACTTTTAAAAGAGAAAGATCCAACCTTAGCATTTCGTAAATCTTGTAGAGAAGGAGTATGTGGTTCAGATGGATTAAATATCAATGGTAAAAATGGTTTAGCATGTATTACTCCCATTTCTACATTAATTCATGATAATCAAAAATCAATTATTATCCGTCCCTTACCCGGACTGCCTATAATCCGCGATTTAATTGTAGATCTGGAATCCTTTTATTTTCAATATAAAAAAATTAAACCTTATCTTTTAAATGAAGATCCTCCTCCAACAAGAGAATACTTGCAGAATCCTATACAACGTAAAAAATTAGATGGTTTATATGAATGTATTTTATGTGCTTGTTGCTCCACCTCATGTCCATCGTTTTGGTGGAATCCGGATAAATTTATTGGTCCGGCTGGTTTATTAACTGCTTACAGATTTTTAGTAGATAATCGAGATACGGCTAAAAAAGATCGATTAGATAATCTTAAAGATGCATTTAGCGTATTTCGTTGTCATAGTATCATGAACTGTGTCAGTGTTTGTCCAAAAAAATTAAATCCTACTGACGCAATTCATAAAATTAAAATAATGTTATTAAAAACTCTGATAAATTAACTAAGGCTTTACAATGCATGACAATGATACTATGAAGTATTGGTTAGATACTTCTTGGATGACTGGTATAAATCAGTTATGGATAGACAAACTTTATAATAACTTCATTAATGATCCTAACTCGGTTGATAAGAAATGGTGTTTAATATTTACGGAAATTACTAGTAAATCTTTACTACATCAAGCGTCTTATGTTAACAACAACCATACAAATTTAAAATCTCTAAAAGTAGTGCAGTTAATTGAAGCTTTTCGTTCTTTTGGTCATAAGAATGCTAATTTAGATCCGTTAGGTTTATTGAAAAATAGTAATTTTCCTGATCTTGATCTCTCCTTCTATGGATTTAATGATACGGATTTTAATCGAACTTTTAGTATTGACTCAGATTATTTTACTCCTTGTCAAAATAACATGAGTTTATTAAATATTTACCAATTTCTTCAAAAAGTGTACTGTAGTACAATTGGTATTGAATATATGCATATTTATAATGCAGATGAAAAACACTGGATTCAGCAGTATATTGAATCAGTACCAGGAAAATTTATCTTTAGTAATTATGAAAAAAAAAGATTTTTAAAAGATCTAATAGCAGCAGAAGAATTGGAGCACCATTTAGCTGCTAAATTTCCGGGATCTAAACGTTTCTCATTGGAGGGAGGAGACGTATTAATTCCTATGTTAAAAGAAATAATCCGTTATTCAGCTAAAACTGGTATCACGGATATAGTATTAGGCATGGCGCATCGTGGAAGGCTTAATGTTTTAATAAACGTTTTCGGTAAAAAACCACAAGATTTATTTGATGAATTCTCTGGAAAATATAAGCCACTCTTAGGAATAAGTGGCGATGTTAAATATCACATGGGTTACTCTTCCTATTTTATAAGTAAAAAAGCTAGAGTTTATCTCCAATTAGCTTTTAATCCATCTCACTTAGAAATTGTAAATCCAGTAGTTATGGGATCAGTTCGTGCCATGTTAGACTCTTATCGTTTAACGGAACCTAAAACCAATCAAGTATTACCTATTACAATACATGGAGATGCTGCTGTTATATCGCAAGGTGTAATGCAGGAAACTTTAAATTTATCACAAGTAAGAGGTTATGAAATTGGAGGTACTATACGTATAGTTGTAAATAATCAAATTGGTTTCACTACTTCTAATTTGAAGGATGCACGTTCTACACAGTATTGTACTGATATTGGAAAAATGATACAAGCACCTATATTTCATGTCAATAGTGATGATATAGAAGCAGTGCTTTTTGTGACACGTCTAGCATTAGATTTTCGCAATCGTTTTAGAAGAGATGTTTTTATAGATTTGGTATGTTATCGTCGTCATGGTCATAATGAAGCTGATGAACCATCTGTAACACAGCCCATAATGTATAAAAAAATACAACAACATCCTTCGAGTCGTCAAATTTATATTGACCAATTAATTCAAGAAAAAGTTATCTCTAAAAACGAATCTCAATATATGACTAATGAATATTGTAATATTTTACAACAAGGTACATGTGTAGTTGAGGAAGTAGAAGAATACCTTCGTAAAATCAATTCTCAGAAATTTTTGTTAAGTTCAAGTTTAGATGAAAAGTACTCATGGCCTATTGAAATACAGCAACTTAAAAAATTAGCAAGTATTATAAGTGACATACCTTCATCTATAAAAATGCAGTCTAGGGTATCAAAAATTTATCGGGATAGAATGCAAATGGCAACAGGAAATAAAAAATTCGATTGGGGGGCTGCAGAAACTCTAGCTTATGCTACTTTACTGGATAATGGAATCTCTATTCGTTTATCTGGCGAAGACATCTGTCGTGGTACTTTTTTTCATAGACATGCAGTAATTTATAACCAAATTGATGGTTGTACCTATATACCTTTACAACATCTTAATGAAAGACAAGGTATTTTTAATATATGGGATTCAGTACTTTCAGAATTAGCCGTTTTAGCTTTTGAATATGGTTATGCTACAACAACAAATCAAACTAAAAATATAACTATATGGGAAGCACAATTTGGAGATTTTGCTAATGGAGCGCAGGTTGTAATAGATCAATTTATTGCTTCTGGTGAACAAAAATGGGGTGTGAGATGCAATTTAGTTTTATTCTTACCTCATGGTTATGAGGGACAAGGACCAGAACATTCATCAGCACGTTTAGAAAGATATCTTCAATTATGTGCAGAATATAATATGCAAGTTTGCGTTCCTTCTACACCAGCACAAATATATCATCTATTACGTCGTCAAGCTTTATCTTATATTAATCTTCCATTAATAATAATTTCACCTAAATCATTACTGCGTCATCCTCTAGCAACTTCAAGTCTAGACGAATTAGCAAAGGGTGTTTTTCAAAGTATTATTGGAGAAATTGATGATAATATTAATAAATTAGAAGTAAAACGTATAATTTTATGTGCTGGAAAAGTATATTATCAATTAGTTGAGCAACGTCGTAAAAATCAACAAACAGATATTATTGTTCTGCGTATAGAACAACTCTATCCATTTCCTGATGAAATGCTGAACAAAATATTACAAAATTATTCACATGTTAAAGATTTTATCTGGTGCCAAGAAGAACCAATGAATCAAGGTGCATGGTCTTACATTCAGACCTATATTTTACACGCATTACCATCTGGAGCTGGGCTGCACTATGTTGGACGTATGGCTGCTGCCTCAACAGCAGTTGGTCATATATCTGTTCATCAGAAAGAACAAGAAACGATTATTAATAATGCTTTAAGTATTTAGAAGGATAGATCAATGAACTATCACGAAATCTTAGTACCGGATTTACCTGAGTCGGTTATGGATGCAACTATTTTAACTTGGCATAAGAAGATTGGTGATATTATTTATTCTAATGAAATTTTAGTTGAAATTGAAACTGATAAAGTAGTTTTAGAAATTCCAGCCCCAAGTAATGGAATTTTAATGTCTATACTGGAAAGTGAAGGTGCGGTTGTTACTTCTAAACAGGTTATAGGGCAATATCAATCCAATAATCAAGAAGTTATTAATAGCCCAGATCAAGAAGAGAAAAAAGAGACTCATGATAGTAGTAAATCATTATTACCAAGTTCTAAAGTAATAAACTCACCAGGAGAACATAAGAATAATTCACTAGCTTCACCAAGCATTCGGCGTATAGTTAAGGAATACAATTTAGAGCCATTAAATATTGCTGGAACGGGAAAAAATGGTCGTATTACTAAATTAGATGTAGAAAATTATTTAGAACAAATAAATAAGAAACTAGATATAAGTACAAAAGAAAAAAAACTTGACATCAATATCAATCAAACCAATGAAAAACGTGTTCCCATGACACGGATTCGCAAACGTATTGCACAACGTTTACTCGAAACCAAAAAGCACACTGCTATGTTAACTACTTTTAATGAAGTTAATATGAAACCTATTATAGATTTACGTAAGCAGTATGGTGAAATATTCGAAAAAATTCATGGAATACGCCTTGGTTTTATGTCTTTTTATGTTAAAGCAGTAATAGAAAGCTTAAAACGTTTCCCAGAAATCAATGCTTATATTGATGGAGAAGATATTATCTATCATAACTATTATGATATTAGTATAGCTGTTTCTACACCTCGTGGTTTAGTAACACCGGTTTTACATAACACAGAATTAATGAGTATGCCAGATATAGAGAAAAATATTAAATCGATGGCTGTTAAAGCACGTGAAGGAAAGTTAACAGTAGATGATATTATTGGCGGTACTTTTACCATTAGTAATGGAGGCATATTTGGTTCTTTACTCTCTACACCAATCATTAATCCTCCACAAAGTGCTATCTTAGGAATGCATGTTATTAAAGAACGACCGGTTGCAGTAGAAGGAAAAGTAGTAATTTTACCTATGATGTATCTAGCACTTTCTTATGATCATCGATTAATTGATGGACGTGAATCAATTAGTTTTTTATTATCTCTAAAAGAGTATTTAGAAGATCCTACACGCTTACTGCTAGAACTCTAATAAAATAGATGAAATAATAATCAAATCAATTCAATTGCATGGATAATAAAATCACATGAACTTACATGAATATCAGGCAAAGAAATTATTGCGAGAGTACGGTTTGCCAATTCCAGTTGGTTATGTATGTACCAATTCTGATGAAGCAGTAAAATTAGCTAGTAAAATTGGTAAAGCACCATGGGTTGCTAAATGCCAAATTCATTCTGGAGGTCGTGGAAAAGCAGGAGCAGTAAAAATCATAACCAATAAAAATGATCTTATAAATTTCACTAAACAGTGGTTGGGTTCTCGTTTGAGAACATATCAAACTAGTGAATATGGACAACCCATTAATCAAATACTTATTGAAGCGGCCACTACAATTCACCAAGAACTATATTTATCAGTGATTATTGATCGTGGTATATCGGGTATTACAGTCATAGCTTCTACTAAAGGAGGAATAAATATTGAAAAAATAGCTAAAGAAACGCCGCATTTATTGCACAAGATAATAATTGATCCTCTTATAGGTGCACAACCTTTTCAAGCCCGTATACTGGCATTTAAAATAGGACTTACAGGAAATTTAATTATTCAATTCGTCAGTATTGTGATGAAATTAGTAAAATTATTTATTAAATGTGATTTAGTTTTAGCCGAGATTAATCCCTTAGTAATTACGACAGAAAATGATCTCCTCTGCCTTGATGCTAAGTTTATTTTAGATAGTAATGCTTTATTTAGACAATTAGAACTAGCTAATCAAAAAGATCTTAATCAAGAGGATCCTATTGAGGCATATGCTGCACAATGGCAACTAAATTATGTGGCTCTAAAAGGCAATATAGGTTGTATGGTAAATGGGGCTGGTTTAGCTATGGCTACTATGGATCTTATTCAACTTTATGGAGGTGAAGCTGCTAATTTCTTAGATGTTGGAGGTGCAATAACTAAAGAAAGAGTTACTGAAGCATTTAAAATAATATTATCCGATCCAAAGGTGCAAGCTATACTAGTAAATATTTTTGGAGGTATTGTGAGTTGTGATTTAATTGCTGAAGGAATTATAAAAGCAGTATCAGAAGTTGCAATTAAAATTCCATTAGTAGTTCGTTTAGAAGGTAATCAATCCGAAATAGGTGCACGTAAAATTTTACTTAGTAATATGAGTATTATAGTAGCATCTAGTTTAACTCAAGCAGTTAAATTAGTAATTTCAGCAACTACTAAAAAACCTTCTATAGATAAAATAGGTGTAAAATAATGTCAATTTTAATTGATAAAAATACTAAAGTTATTTGTCAAGGAATAACGGGTAAGCAAGGAACCATACATTGTTCACATGCTTTGGTTTATGGTACAAAAATTGTCGCCGGAGTTACACCTGGCAAAGGTGGAAAATCACATCTAGGTTTGCCTATATTTAATACAGTAGCCGAAGCTGTACAAAGCACTGGAGCTATTGCTTCCGTTATATATGTACCTGCTCAATTTTGTAAGGATAGTATCTTAGAAGCTATTGATAGTGGTATTAAATTAATCATCACCATTACTGAAGGTATTCCCATTCATGATATGTTAATAATTAAAAGAAAGCTAGAGCAAACTAACATCTGTATGATTGGTCCAAATTGTCCAGGAGTAATAACTCCCGGAGAATGTAAAATAGGTATTATGCCTAGTGAAATTCATCAAGCTGGTATTGTAGGAATTATATCTCGATCTGGTACTTTAACTTATGAAGTTGTTAAACAAATCACTGATGCGGGGTATGGTCAATCTACTTGTGTAGGGATAGGAGGAGATCCTATTTCTGGAACAGATTTTAAATCTATTTTAAAGCTTTTTGAAAATGATCCACAAACTAAGATAATGGTCATGATTGGTGAAATTGGAGGTATTGCTGAAGAACAAGCGTCTGAATACATCCAGGACCATATTACTAAACCGATAATTGCTTATATTGCTGGGATAACGGCACCTAAAGGTAAACGCATGGGTCATGCAGGAGCAATAATATCAAATGGTGAAGGAAATGCAGATCAAAAAATAGCTTTGCTTGAAAAGGTAGGAGTAATTGTTATTCGTAATCTTACTCAAATTGGTGAAACTATAAAAAATACATTGGCTTTACAAACTGCTGTGAATAATTTGAATAAATAGAAGAGACGGTGCGGACGGGATTTGAACCCGCGACCCCCGGCGTGACAGGCCGGTATTCTAACCAAACTGAACTACCGCACCTTCGTTATTTATTCCTTCTTTTTTCTATGTCTATTATTACTACTCTCTATTTTTAGAAATTTTATTTAGATAAAAATTAATATTGCCAGACAGCTACCTGCTCTCACACGAAAAAACTTTCGTACTACCCTAGGCGCTACGACGTTTCACTACTGAGTTCGGAATGGTTATCAGGTGGTACCATCGCGCTTAAGTTGTCTGGCTTTTTTATTCATTTTATATTAAAGAGAACATTTCTGGTGTTATGAGGTTAAGCCTCTCGGGTCATTAGTACTGGTTAGCTCAACGTATCACTACGCTTACACATCCAGCCTATCAACGTTGTAATCTTCAACGTCCCTTCAGTAAACTTACTACTAAGTCTCAGGGAAGATTAATCTTGAGGCAAGTTTCGCGCTTATATGCTGTCAGCACTTATCTCTTCCGCATTTAGCTACCGGGCAATGCCACTGGCGTGACAACCCGAACACCAGTGATGCGTCCACTCCGGTCCTCTCGTACTAGGAGTAGCCCCTCTCAATCTTCCAAACGCCCACGGCAGATAGGGACCGAACTGTCTCACGACGTTCTAAACCCAGCTCGCGTACCACTTTAAATGGCGAACAGCCATACCCTTGGGACCTGCTACAGCCCCAGG
>CP145874.1:455000-456754 GCA_041942055.1 Candidatus Dasytiphilus stammeri
TTCATCGCCTCTGATTGCCTAGGCATCCACCATATACGCTTAGTTACTTAACCCCATAACCCACAAATGTTCTCATTTTTCTAATTTTTAAAGAGCTATTAATTAATTATTTATACTGCCTGCTGCTATACGTCCCCTAGGGGATTTGAACCCCCGTTACCGCCGTGAAAGGGCGATGTCCTAGTCCTCTAGACGAAGGGGACTTGAAGAAGCTGTTATCTGAAACAATCTGTGTGTGCACTATGAATACATGAATAAATTTATTAAGGAGGTGATCCAACCACAGGTTCCCCTACGGTTACCTTGTTACGACTTCACCCCAGTCATGAATCATAAAGTGGTAAGTGCCCTCCTTTTTATAAGGTTAAACTACTTACTTCTTTTACAACCCACTTCCATGGTGTGACGGGCGGTGTGTACAAGGCCCGGGAACGTATTCACCGTGACATTCTGATTCACGATTACTAGCGATTCCTACTTCGTGGAGTCGAGTTGCAGACTCCAGTCCGAACTGCGACGTATTTTATGAGATCTGCTGAATCTTACGAGTTTGCTTCTCTTTGTATACGCCATTGTAGCACGTGTGTAGCCCTGGTCGTAAGGGCCATGATGACTTGACGTCATCCCCACCTTCCTCCGGCTTATCACCGGCAGTCTCCTTTGAGTTCCCGCCTTTATGCGCTGGCAACAAAGGATAAGGGTTACGCTCGTTGCGGGACTTAACCCAACATTTCACAACACGAGCTGACGACAGCCATGCAGCACCTGTCTCGTAGTTCCTATTACAGCACTTCTATATTTCTATAGAATTCTACGGATGTCAAGACCAGGTAAGGTTCTTCGTGTTGCATCGAATTAAACCACATGCTCCACCGCTTGTGCGGGCCCCCGTCAATTCATTTGAGTTTTAACCTTGCGGTCGTACTCCCCAGGCGGTCGATTTAACGCGTTAGCTCCGGAAACCATAGTTTAATATCTACAATCTCCAAATCGACATCGTTTACGGCATGGACTACCAGGGTATCTAATCCTGTTTGCTCCCCATGCTTTCGCACCTCAGTGTCAGTATTCGTCCAGGAGGCCGCCTTCGCCACTGGTATTCTTTCGGATATCTACACATTTCACCGCTACACCCGAAATTCTACCTCCCTCTACGATACTCGAGTAAATCAGTTTCAAATGCCATTCCTAGGTTAAGCCCAGGGCTTTCACATCTGACTTAATTTACCACCTACGTGCTCTTTACGCCCAGTAATTCCGATTAACGCTTGCACCCTCCGTATTACCGCGGCTGCTGGCACGGAGTTAGCCGGTGCTTCTTCTGTAGATAACGTCAAAAAAAATAGTTATTAGCTATTTTTTCTTCCTTTCTACTGAAAGTACTTTACAACCCTAAGGCCTTCTTCATACACGCGGCATAGCTGCATCAGGGTTTCCCCCATTGTGCAATATTCCCCACTGCTGCCTCCCGTAGGAGTCTGGACCGTATCTCAGTTCCAGTGTGGCTGGCCATCCTCTCAGACCAGCTAGGGATCGTCGCTTTGGTGAGCCTTTACCTCACCAACTAGCTAATCCCATCTGGGTTCATCCGGTGGTGTGAGGCCTATTAAATTCAGGTCCCCCACTTTTCTTTTGTAACAAGAATATGCGGTATTAGCCATCGTTTCCAATGGTTATCCCCCTCCATCGGGTAGATCCCCAGATATTACTCACCCGTCCGCCACTCGTCGACAGAAAATTACTTTTCTTCGTTA